>NZ_JBGSUU010000102.1:0-18037 GCF_041753295.1 Geminocystis sp. | reverse complement strand
TTGGTTATCGCCATTATCCGCCCGTGTGCGGTTGTTCTTATCTTATCAGAATTTTCAACCGTTGTGACAAGATAGAACGTTTATTTATCTGTCGAAATTCATCCCACACTTGTTTGATTTATTTTTTGTTGAAAACAAAGTTTGGGGCTTCTTTCGACATAGAAGCTAAAACTTTTCTAGCTTCTTCTCTATCATCAAAGTGTATTTTTTCTGTGCCTAAAATTTGGTAGTCTTCATGTCCTTTTCCCGCAATTAAAACTCCATCGCCACTTTGTGCCATTTCGATAGCAATTTTGATGGCTTGTGCTCGATCTCCTTGTATTATCGGTTTAATATGATCAGGAATACCATCTAAAATATCTCTTAAAATATTTTCTGGGTTTTCTGTGCGAGGGTTATCGGAAGTTACTACTACTAAATCTGCACCTTCGGCTGCTATTTTACCCATGATGGGGCGTTTTGTACGATCGCGATCGCCACCACAACCAAATACACAAATCATTTTACCAGAAATAAAGGGACGAGAGGCTTTCAATAAATTTTCTAAACTGTCAGGAGTATGTGCATAATCAACGATGACATTTATATCTTGACTCTCACTAATAGTAACTCTTTCCATGCGCCCCGGTACACCGTTAAAATGGGGAAGGCATTGAGGGATAATTTCTAAATTTACTCCTAATGGTAAAACTGCCCCCACACTAGCTAAAAGATTTGATAAGTTAAATTGTCCCACCAAGGGAGAAGAAAATTCAATATTGCCGAGGGGAGTATGTAATAAACCTTTAACTCCTGTGGCTTGATAGGTTAATTGACTTGTGTATAAATCTGCTTGAGGATTATTAACGCTATAAGTCCAAATTTGCCCAGATTTTTGGCTATTAATCAATTTTTGCCCATAAGAGTCATCATAATTAATAATTGCTTTTCCTTGTAAATATTCAGGGCTAAATAGTAACGCTTTTGCGGCAAAATAATCATCCATATCTTTATGGTAGTCGAGATGATCTTGGGTTAAATTAGTAAATACAGCGACATCAAATTTACATCCTCTAATTCTTTTTTGAGCTAAAGCATGGGAGCTTACTTCCATAACGGCATAATTATTTCCTGCTTCCACCCCTTCGGCTAGTTGTGCTTGTAAATCAATGGCAAAAGGCGTTGTATGGGTTGCAATTTTTTGATAACCTTGCCAACGAGCATATAAAGTGCCAAATAATGCTGTTTTTTGTTGTGCTTGGTGTAAAAAATATTCGATTAAATGGGTTGTAGTGGTTTTACCGTTTGTACCTGTTACCCCAATCATGTTTAATTGCTGACTAGGATAATTATAAAATTTACTAGCAATATCAGCACAAATACTAACAATATCATCACTAATAATTACGCAATCTTCATTACTAGGAGGTATTTTACTCGCCGCCGATGGACTTATAATAGCAGCTATAGCCCCTTCTCTTAAAGCACTTTGCCAAAATTCACCACCATCAACCCTTGTGCCTTCCATACCAATAAATACATCTCCAGAGGTACAACCGTGAGAATTAGTCGTAATACCTTTTATTTCTGCGTTTAGGTTAGAATGTTCGGGAATGTAATTAAGATGACTTAAATCTGCTAATAATTGGCTTAATTTCATATAATTTATTCCTTTCTTATTTCAATAGTTAATGATTCTCTGTTTTTTTCTAATTACTTATTTTGCACACAGTTTCGTAAAATTTTCGTCAATTGTACCACCGAAATTCGAGGAGAGGGACGAGGAATTAATTTTTCTCCTTCAGTAGTAGATAAAAACAATACAGGAATTTCATATTGATACATTTCCCACCATTGATTATTAGTACTAATATCTCTGATTTCAATGTCTAATTCAATGTCAGTAATAGCTTTTAGTTTTTCCTCCAATCCTTCACATAAATGACATCCAAGTTTACTATATAAAATTATTTTCATAAAAAAAGTATTAAGAAATAAATTATCTCTTAGGATAAAATAGCACAATGATAGTTAAGCCATCTTCATGTTAAAAATTATTAAATAAAATAAATGACTGATTTAATCGCACTTTTTTCGGCGGCAGCCATGGGAGGTTTATTAGCTTCTATCTTAGGGCAACCTATTATTTTAGGCTATCTATTGGCTGGAATTATTGTAGGTCCTTTTGAATTAGGTTTAATTCATGATTATGAACAAGTGGAAACCGTGGCAGAATTGGGAGTTACTTTCTTATTATTTGCCATCGGCGTGGAGTTTTCTTTTGCTGAATTAAACAAAGTTAAAAATATTAGTTTTGGTGGCGGCGGTTTGCAAATTGCTTTAACTATCGCTTTAACTGCTTTTGTTTCTGTTACGGTGGGTTGGGTAACTTCTATACCTCAAGGTGTATTTTTAGGAGAACTTCTTTCTCTTTCTTCTACTGCCGTAGTTATTAAAGCCTTAATGGAATCTAACGAAACTTCTACGTCTCATGGGCAAGTTATGTTAGGAATCCTCATCGTTCAAGATTTAGCTTTAGGATTAATGTTAGCGGTTTTACCCGCTTTAGATCAACCTATTGATGAAATTGGTATTGCCATCGGTATCGCATTAGTTAAACTGGCTTTATTTGCTTTAGGTGCATTTGTTGTGGGTAAATGGGTAATTCCGAAATTACTCAAGTTATTAGCAAAAACCGAAAGCCGAGAATTATTTTTATTAGGGGTTGTGGCGTTATGTCTTTGTATCGCTTTGTTAACAGGCTATATTGGATTATCAACGGAAATGGGTGCTTTTGTGGCAGGTTTAATGATTTCCGAAGTAGAATATTCAGATCAAACCCTTGATTATGTTGAACCATTAAGAGATATTTGTGCCGCCGCATTTTTTGTCTCTATTGGTATTTTAATTGATCCTGTTTTTCTATGGCATAATTTACCTTTAATTTTAGGATTGGTTTCCTTAGTTTTAATTGGTAAATTCATTATTATCAGTCCTATTGTTGTATTGTTTAAATATCCTCTCAAAACTGCTATTATCGCTGGGTTAGGATTAGCTCAAATTGGAGAATTTTCTTTTGTTTTAGCGGATAAAGGGCGTGATTTTTCCTTAATTTCTGAAAAAGTTTATATGCTAATATTAGGCACAACGGCAATGACTTTAGTTGTTACACCTTTTGTGCTTAAATTTATTCCCATTCTTTTGTCTAAAGCTGAATCTTCCCCTGTGTTTGAAAGTTGGTTAACTAATGTAGAAACTTCCGTAGAAACTTCTGAAGATTTACCTGTAAATGATCATGTTATTGTTTGTGGTTATGGACGAGTAGGAAAAAATGTGGTAAAACTGTTACTCAATCAAGGTCATAAAGTCTTAGTTATTGATCAATCGGAAGAACAAACCAAAAAATTACGAGAGAAAAAAATTCCCTATTTATATGGTAATGCTTCTAGTTTACTTGTTCTGGAGAAAGCTGAAGTATCTGGTGCAAAAGCAATGGCTGTTGCTTTACCTGATCCCATGAGTGCTAGATTATGTATTAAAAGAGCATTACAACTTAACCCAGAATTAGATACAGTTGTTCGTGCCAATGAAATAGAAGATATTGAAATGTTATATCAACTGGGAGCTAAAGAAGTAATACAACCAGAATTTGAAGCCAGTCTTGAACTTTCCGCCCATTTATTTAGAGTGTTAGGATTACCGAGAATAACCATAGAGAAAGACATTCAAGAGATCAGAAAATCGCAGTATTTACAGTTACAACCTGATCGCTCTCAAGAAGAAATATCAAGAGAGTTGGAAGAAGCTGTTACTACTATGAATCATAAATGGTACACATTACCAGATAATTCTTACATCCAAGGCATGACTATTGAGGAGGCTTATGTAAGAAAGTTAACAGGAGTTAGTATTATCGAAATAAAACGTCCTAATGGTGAAAAAATAGATTATCCTAATCCCCAAACTGTCATGAATAAAGGTGATAAACTGTTGTTAATCGGTAATGATGATGACTTTCAAGCCTTTGATTATTTAGCCAAGGAAAAAGTAATGTTACCTAAAGATGGCGATTCTTGCCTCTGGTTATCAATCTGTAAAAACAGTGATTTCGTCGGTAAAAAACTCAGTGAAATTAATTTACAAGAACATTTCGGCGTTATTATTCAAGGTATTAGGCGCAAAAATCGCTATATTCGTTTTCCTGACATTCACACGGAAATTAAACTAGGAGATAATATCTTACTTTTCGGTAAGTTAGAGTTATTAAATCAAGTTAATCAGTAATTAGGAATTAGGAATTAGGAATTAGGAATTAGGAATTAGGAATTAGGAATTAGGAATTAGGAATTAGGAATTAGGAAGGAAACGGGGAGTTAAGAAAGGAAACAACAGATAAAAGGCGAGATTATTAATTGTTAATTGTTAATTGTTAATTGTTAATTGTTAATTGTTAATTGTTAATTGTTAATTGTTAATTGTTAATTGTTAATTATCGTTCGATTTGCGCCAAAATGGCTGCTAAAATTTCTCCTGCGCCTTGTTGTTTTAGTTTCTCTGCTAATTGAGCTCCAATTTCATCAGGATTACTACGAGAGCCTGTTACACTATCTTTAAGGAGTTGTTTACCATCTAAACTAGCAACCATACCTTTCAAAGTTAGGTTATCACCTTCAATCATACTATTAACGCCGATGGGTACTTGACAACCCCCTTCTAAAACTCTTAAAAAAGAACGCTCTGAAGCAGTACAATCTCTAGTATCTTGATCTTCAATCTCTTTTATCACTTGTAACACCATTTCATCACCAATTCGGCATTCAATGCCCAAAGCACCCTGCCCTACTGCATGAAGGGAAATATCAGAGGGTATTTCTTGATGTATGCGATCGCCCATGCCTAATCTTTCTAAACCAGCTACGGCGAGAATAATAGCATCATATTCACCAGCGTCTAACTTCCCAAGACGAGTATTAACATTTCCTCGCACATCTTTAAAAGTTAAATGGGGATAATGATAACGTAATTGAGCGAGACGACGAAGAGAAGATGTACCAATTACTGAACCTTCTGGCAATGTATCAAGTTGTTTATCTTGATGTTTTTCGTTGACGACTAAAGCATCAGCAGGGTTAACTCTTTTCGTAACGCAACCTAACATTAAACCTTCAGGGAGATTAGTGGGTAAATCCTTAAGAGAGTGTACCGCAAAATCCACTTGCTTGTTAATCATTCCAACTTCTAACTCTTTGGTAAATAAACCTTTATCACCAATTTTCGCTAAAGCTACATCAAGAATTATATCTCCTTGAGTACTCATTTTTTCTACTTCAAATTCTACATCAGGGAAAGAAGTTTCTAATTCTTTTTTTACCCAATAAGTTTGTACTAATGCTAGTTGACTTTTACGAGATCCAATTACTATAGTACGTTCATTATCAATGGTTGCGGTCATATAAATAGTTTTTATAGAAATTTTTAGAACTCGATCTAGCTTACCAGAAAAATGCTTTGAACTATAAAATTATCGGTGAAGATAGGAGTTAGGAGTTATTGATTTTTTTGACATAATCAAATCTATTTGTGTATATAAATCAGCTAATTTTTTATTATTATCAATGACAATATCCGCAAGTTTAACTTTTTCTATTAACGGTATTTGACTATTTATGCGAGAAATAGCTTCATTTTCTGCTAACTTATTACGACTTTTTAAACGAGATAATTGAGTAAAAAAATCACAATTAACTACCCAAATTTCATCAACTAAGTTAGTCATTGTTGCTTCAAAAAGTAAGGGAATAGATAAAACAATAATAGAATTAGATAATAATTTTATCTGTGATTGTAAATCATCGAAAACAAAAGGATGTATTTGATTTTCTAACCACATTTTTTCTTGTTGACTATTAAAAATAATTTTACCTAATTTTGCTCGATTTAAGTTACCATCGTTTAATAAAATATCTTCACCATAACGGTTAACTATATTTTGGAAAATAGGAGAATTAATACTTACGGCTTCCCTTGCAATTAAATCTGCATCTAGTATAGGGATAAAATATTTTTCTGCTAAATAACTTGATACTGTTGATTTACCCGTAGCTATTCCACCTGTTAAACCAATAATTAGTTTATCTTTTTTATCCGTCATAATAATTAATATTCTGCTACTTATTTGATTAAATTAAATATTTGTTTTTTATATAAAATTTATCTATAGTGTTTATAAATTATTGGTGATAATTTTCGCTTCCCTAACGGAGAAATTAACTTATTATTTTCTTAAGACTCAAAAAGAAGAGATAATTAATAAATAAAAGTTAGGATTAGAAATAAAGAAAAAAATTTAAAATCTTTGATATTTATTCCTAATTCTTAAGTATTGAATACCTAAACTATGACAAAATTAACTAACTTATTGGGTACAACAATTACTTTTTTGATAGTTTTATCAGCAATATATTTTTTAGCAATCTCTGACTCTTTTGCAAAGGTTTCTAAATCCTCTTTTGTTGCGGAAGCAGGTACAGAAATTGTGCCTCTGGTTTTACCCATAATCTGAATAACTAAAGTAATTTCATCTACAATTAAAGCATCATTATCTAAGGTTAACCATGACTGTAAATGTACTGATTCACCATTTCCTAATAACTGCCATAATTCTTCACTAATATGAGGTGCAAAAGGTGCTAAAAGTAAAATTAAAGTTTCAATTCCTTCCTGAAAAACAGGAGAATTTTTAATACTAGAATCTCGTAAAGCGTTGCTTAATTTCATTAACTCTGAAACTGCCGTATTAAATTGATAATCGCCGTTTAAGTCTTCAGAAATTTCTTTAATTGCGGTATAAATTGCTCTGCGTAAGTCTTTTTCTTCCTTAGTTAGCTGACTTTTATCAAAGGTTTTATCTTTAGCAGAATTAGGGTTTTCAACAAACTCATTAACTAACAACCAAACTCGATTTAAAAAGCGAAATTGTCCTTCTACATCAGCATCTTGCCACTCTAAATCTTTTTCAGGAGGTGCTTTAAATAAGATAAACATTCTAGCGGTATCTGCTCCATATTTTGATAATACCACTTGAGGGTCAACACCGTTATATTTAGACTTAGACATTTTTTCATAGAAAACTGACAATTTATCATTAGTTTCTTTCTCATAAAAAACCGTCTCAATTTTACCTTTATCGTTAGTTTCTTCTACAGCATAAAGATTTTCAGGAATTACATATTTACCTGTTTTTAAGTTTTTATAAGTAATTCCTTGCACCATTCCTTGAGTCAATAAACGCTTGAAAGGCTCATCAACACTGACTAAACCTCGATCTCTTACTACTTTTGTGAAGAAACGAGAATAAAGTAAATGTAGTATTGCGTGTTCAATTCCTCCCACATACTGATCAACTCCCATCCAATCATTAACTCTATCAAGGTTGAAAGGCTCATTTTGGTTCGTTGCATCGGTATAACGGAAAAAATACCACGAAGAGTCAATAAAGGTGTCCATGGTGTCAGTTTCTCTTTTAGCAGGTTTACCACATTTCGGACAAGGCACATTTACCCATTCTTCTAGTTTAGCTAAAGGTGAAGGCCCCCGTCCAGAAAATTCCACTTGTTCGGGCAATTTAACTGGTAAATCTGCACTAGGCACTGGCACTATACCACAATCTTCGCAGTGAATAACAGGAATAGGACAACCCCAGTAACGTTGACGGGAAATCAACCAATCTCTAAGGCGATATTGAATACGCTTTTTACCATAGTCGTTATTTTCGGCTAATCTGATTACCTCTTCTTTACCCTTGACAGAGTCCATACCGTTAAAACCACCAGAATTAATCATGATTCCAGCCTCGGTATATGCTTCTAATAGGCAAATATCAGAATTATCAGCATCATCGGGTAAAATTACCACTTTAATAGGCAAGTCATTTTCTTTAGCAAATTTAAAATCTCTCACATCGTGGGCTGGTACACCCATAACTGCACCAGTACCATATTCGTATAACACATAATTGGCGATTAAAATGGGTATTTCTTCCCCAGTGAAAGGGTTAATAGCTTTACCGCCAGTAAATGTACCTTTTTTGGGCTTATCATCGGCTGTGCGCTCAATTTCACTCTCGTTACTTACTTCTTGAATAAAGACTTTTACAGTTTCTTTTTTGTCTTCTGTAGTTACAATTTCTGTTAAAGGATGTTCAGGGGCAAGTACTACATAAGTGACTCCATAGACGGTATCAGGACGGGTTGTAAAGACGGCGATTTTTTCATCTCTTCCCACAACGGGAAACTCTAAATAAGCCCCTACTGACTTTCCTATCCAGTTTTCCTGCATGGTTTTAACCCTTTCTGGCCAACCTTGTAGTTTTTGTAAGTCATTTAACAATTGTTCGGCATAATCGGTAATTTTGAAAAACCACTGTTTTAATAATTTACGCTCGACTTTTGCACCGCTACGCCATGAAAAACCATCAGCATCGACTTGCTCATTTGCTAGTACAGTTTGATCTATAGGATCCCAGTTTACCGCAGCTTCTCGTTGATAAGCCAATCCAGATTCTAAAAATTGTAAAAATAACCACTGTGTCCATTTATAGTATTCTGGGGAACAAGTAGCCACTTCTCGACTCCAATCAATGGATAAACCTAATTCTTGGAGTTGCGATCGCATTTGAGCGATATTTTCAAAAGTCCATTTAGCTGGAGGAATACCTCTATCAATGGCTGCATTTTCCGCAGGTAAACCGAAGGCATCCCAACCCATAGGGTGTAACACTCGATGTCCTTGCATTCTTTTAAAACGGGCAATAACATCGGTTATAACATAGTTGCGCACATGACCCATATGTAACTTTCCTGATGGATAAGGAAACATAGAAAGGGCATAAAATTTAGGTTTTTTGCTATTTTCTTCGGTAAAATAAAGATTAGAATCCGTCCATTGTTTTTGCCATTTCAACTCAATATCGCTAGGATTATAAGGAATTTGCATAAAATATTTTTGAAGTATTTATAATTATTTAATTTAGTCGATCTTATATTCTAGTCTAAACAGATAAAACCTAAAATATAATCTAGCAATTTTTACCTAAAACCTGATTATTTAGGGGTTGCTGAAAAAGTCTGAGGAAGGGGTAGGGCAAAGGGCAATGGGCAAAGGTTTTAATGGTTTTAATGGTTTTGATTTTTGAAATTAGAGTTTGTAACTGTATAATACTACCCTGTTTTTTGAGCAAAAATGCCTAAAACTACGCACTTTTTTATTAACTTAACGATGCCCCAAGCCTTGATTTTAATAGCTTTCTGATTTATTCAACAAACCCTAATTAATTTTGTGGTAATATTGTAAGGATTAAAGTTGTTAGCGACAAGAATCAATCAAGATTTTTTGTAGTTCGCCATTATCTCGAAGTTGTTTGATTAATGAATGTCCGCCATCTCGCCATTCAATAGTAGTTCTTGGCAAACTTTTAAGTCTTGAAGCATGAAGAGCATCTAATCTATTATTTCGATCAGAGAAAATTATTGCTTTTTTATACTGTGGATTTTTTAAAAAAACTTTTAAATCAAACATCTGTTTAGAAATAGATGAATTTTTATGTAATTTATTTATTTGTTCTTTCCATCGATTATCAAAATTAATTATTCTTAACCATTTACTAATAAAAGTTTGAGGAACAAAAGATAAGACTTGATCTGCTTGAATTAGAGAACCAATTAGTAATGCTGCATAACCGCCCATAGAGTTACCGATACAAACAACTTTGGAATAATTAGTTTGTTGTTTTATAGATTCTATGGTGAGAATAATATCATTAATTCCGTTGCCAATAGAGGGCAATTCTAGGTGATACCATGCTTGTGATAAATCTCGGATAAAAATTAATTTAACTGGCAAACTATCAGTTATTCTTTTAAATTCAAATGGAGGTATCCCTAATCCAGATTGTATGCCACCAAATATGATTAATAGTGTATTTCCGTCTCTATCTAAATCTAGGCTTAATGAACTTTCTTTATTTTCCATAATCTACAACAATTTTTTTATTTATTTAAAACATGGTATATTGCCCAAATAGCCATAGCTCGTAAATAATGACTAGCTCGAAATGTACCTACGGCAGTTATCGCTTCAGGTGTTCTAAATTGTAAGCCATTATCATAAACTTGTTTAACTACTGTTTGGGCTACTTTTAATCCTTCTTCTTTCATACCATTAAGAATCATAAAAGCTACAATACCGTAATTAATGCCTGTCCAAACTTCAAGAGGGTGAGTATCATTTTCTTGAACAGGTTTACCGTCAGGTTTCACCCCGTTAGCGATACCAAATTTACCATCATGAAATTTTAAGAAACAAGCATCATAAACCTTATTTAAAGTTGATTTTACATATTCAGATTCAGTTACATCAGGTAATCCTAAAATCTGTGCTAAAAATTGTCCTGAAAGTTGATCCGCCATTACTACATCTGAACCACTTTCACTATCTAAACGGTAATATTCTCCATTCCACAAAGTTTGATGATAAATTGCTCTAGATTTTTGCAACCAATCCTCAAATATGGCGATCTCACTTTGAATACATTGAGGGAAATCATCAGGTTGTAAATGAGGATTCATAGGAGGATTAGCCATAAGAATTTTACCAATGGCCATAGCTGCTTCTAAAGACACAATCCATAAACCACCACAATAAGCACTTATTCCTTGTAATCGCCAATCATCAAAAGTTTGATCTGGAGCGCCAGAATTTTCGGGAATACCGTCACCATCTAAATCAAAACCCTTGACATAATGGAGAGTTTCTACAATACTAGCCCAACATTCCCATAAGAAATCTTGATCTTGACTGCCAGTAAACAGATAATCACGATAGACTTGCAAAACAAAATCGCAACCAAGATCCTTCCATAAATTACAATCTTGATAGCTAGTATAGTTGGTTTTTTCCCAAGGATGCTCATTAGGTGCACCTAAGTCGTGAGGAGTCGCTCCTTTAGCCTTTCTGATAGCACTAGCACGGTTATAACCTATAATACGAGGAGTATCATCTGAATGAGAAATAGCATGACTAAAAGCCTCTAAAATCGACTTATCCAGCCGTGGCCATAGCATAATCATGGAGAATGAACCATATAATCTGACATCTAAACTTTCATACCAACGATAATCAATACACTCTAGCACCCCAAACTGTCCCACTGGATCATTTTCCGTTGCTGCCGTCCACAAACTACCACCATCAGCAAGTAAATATAATTCGTTAAATAACGCCATTTTCAGCCAATCTGGTAAATTTGAGCTCATTAAAATAGGTTTTTGCCACTCATTGATCCGATTTCGCCACATATCGCTATGTTTTAAAGCTGTGCGTACCATTCCCCAAGCATTTTTACCATTTCTGCCGAAAAAGTCCGTATAACGACGATAATAGTTGATTCCTTGAGCAAATTCTGTTACGGGAAAATCCCACGCCAAAATAAAAGGAATTTTCTTCGTTTTTCCTGCTTTAATCGTAAATCTGATGGCCATTGCCCCTGCAATTTGTTCCTCCGGTTCGGCAGGTGTCTCATCTTGATAGTCGGGAAGTGAACCATTCATGGCAAAATAATCCCATAACTCGCTACCATCTCCTTTAGGATTCCAACGATTATGATAGAATACCTCTAAACTAGGATTAGTAATACTAGCGATTGCAAATTGTCCTTCACCTTCTAGGGGCTCGTCACCCATGCGGATACGATCAAATAGACAACCTACTCGAAAATTATCTTGAATCCACTGGTTAAGATTACCCGTACTATCTCCCCAACGAGGCTGATATTCATACTCAGGGCTACCATCATCTCTCACTTGTACCGTCGGGCTTTTAATGGCATTAGTAAACCAACCGACACTATTTTGCCAAGAAAACATGATACTAATAGTAATATCTTTATCAGTCGGATTATGAATACTCCAATCAAACAACGCCACGGGATAACTAGCCTCTTGATAACTACCTGCCCAAATCGGCGAGAATTGCTCACATATAAGATGAGATTTAAAAACCCCCTGATAATCAAACCAACTACGAGGATAAAGGGCAGAATAAGTACCTTTTCCTTGAGGATACCATGCCCAACTTGATAAACTACCATCTTCAGGAGGCGTTGTACTCATAGCGTAAACTTGTGGCATTTCTCCTTCTACCTGCTCAAAAATGCTGAATTGACAAGCAGATAAAGCCTTGAAAATATGATTACCGCCGTCAATATGCCACAGGTTAAAATCACCATTTACCCCTCTACCAATACAACCGCTACCAAATCCCCCTAAAGGCATCCCATGATTAGCACCATCATCTAAGTTACTAGCATAACGCACCGTATAAGGTTTTTCCCAGATTTTGCCGATTTCACATTGCCAAGCAGAAGGAGGAATATTTGGTAATTCGATTTTTAGCATATTGACAGATTCAAAACAGATTTCTTCTTAATATTATCTTGAAATGTTCTTAAAACTATAAGTTAGTGCCTTTTATTTTTCATGGAAAAACCCCTACCTGAATTAACAAGTAAGGGTTCAAGTATTAGATTAAACTAATTTAAACTAGAATGTGAAAGTCGTTCTTAAAGTACCAATAACTTGGTCATCATTATCACCTTGGTTAGAAGAGTTAACCCAAATAACACCAGGAGTTAAAGAAATATTATCAGTTAACTGATATTTATAGAATGCTTCTACATGGATAGGGATGGTTTCAAGGGATGTACGAACACGACGAGTGTCACCATTAGGATCAGTTACAAAGTAACGAGGAGAACCGTTATAAGGTTGAACACCAGCAAAGATACCTAAAACACTACCTTCTTTGAATAAGTCAGGGAATGCAACACCACCACCATAACTCCAGATGTCATCGTTACCACGACCTAATCTTGTTAAGTTAGTATAGTTAAAGAAAGCACTTAAACTTACACCTTTACTTACACGCCATGCCGCTTGAGCACCATAAGAATTACTAATTTTGTCTTTTTGATTGACAGTAGTACCAGTTCCAAATTGATTTTCTAAAATGCTATTTAGTTGACCATTACTTTGGTTCGCTAACTGTGTACCAACGATACCAAAACCACTACCAGCACCCCCTCCAAATACAGGACTATCTGCTTTATGGAAACCATTTACATAGGTTAAACCAAATGCAAGACTGTCACTTACATTAAAGTTAAGTTGACCTAAAACTGAGTAATCTCCATTAAAGATACCTTGACCTTCTAAAGGAGAATTAGGAGAACCACCACCCATGTAACTTATTGTTGCGGAAGTTGGACCTAAAAGACTTTGTAAGAAACCTAGTTGATAGCTAAAAGCTACCCCGGAACCACCACCGATACGGTAGATAGGACTTTCAGATGCGAAAGGACTTAATGCACCATTTCCACCGTCGTAGTCTTCAAAGTAAGGGTTAGTTGTGGGAGCGTAGTCACTATGAATACCACCGAAAGCAGCTATATAAGTTTGAATTTGACTTTTTTCACTTAACTTAATAGGTGCATAATATGCTAACCAATCAACTTGTACATCGTTATTAACCCCGGGATATAGATTGAATGTCTGATTTAAAGTCGCACTAGGGCCACTGGTGTTAACATTTTGAACAGGTATTCCAGGGGTTCTTAACTTGGTTGTACCATTGGCATTGAAAGCACCTGCGTTACCAGCAGACAAACGAGTAACTAAGTTATCTTCACCAGTGAAACTGGTATTTAATGCTAAACGAACTCTGTCAGCCAAAATTGCTTGGTTATTACTGTTAAATTCTTGACTTAAAGCCATGATAACTTCCCCTTTCAACTTGGTAGTTGTGGAGAATTGATGATCTTCTAAGAAAGCAACTCTACCTTCTAAGTTATCAACTCTTGCACCTAAAGCCGCTAATTCAGATTCAAATTCAGCCATCAAACGTTTTAGTTTTTCGATGTCTTCTCTGGTAACAGCTTCACTAGCAGCAATTAAACGTTCCATTTGTTGCATACAAGCGTTTAAACCTGCTGCAAATTCATAACGACTTAAGGCACGATTTCCTCTGAAGGTACGATCAGGATAACCTACGATACAACCATAACGTTCTACTAAACTACGGAGAGCTTCAAAAGCCCAATCGGTAGGAGATACATCTCTTAGTTGAGATACGCTGGTTACTTGATCTTTAGAAGAAGTACCACCTTCTGTGCTGTAATTATCTAATTGATTGATAATTTGTGCATCAACTTCGGTATTTACTTGAGAAATTTCATTAGCTTGAACCTGAGAGGCAGCTAATAAACTTGCACCCACTAATATTGGGGTTACTTTAATTGATTTCCAAAAACTTGTTTTCATTGATTTTTTCCTCACACTGAGTAATTCTGTTGGCTAATTGATTTAATTTCTAGGTAACAGATTTATTTTGTCTATCCTAACATAAAAATTTGTTTTTATCACTAAGAATAATCTTTATTGTTAAAATATCTTAACTTTTTCTTAACTACGGAGTTTAGCTTTTAATTTTTCTATGATCATAACTTTTTTTTTAACTATTTCATCAAATTGAAAAAATTAATATAGAATCCCTATATTTGCTAAAGTTAGGTAAAATCAAAATTGTCTTAAAATAAGGTAATGGCTAAGAAATTAATCATTTTTAAAATCGGAGAGGGTACTTTTGAGTCTGGTTTTCCCCTCAGTATCCGTCTTAGTCAAGATGACACTAAAGAATTATTAGTAGAAACCGAGGGGAGATTACCTCCTGCACCAAATCTGTATAAAAGCTATACTAATTGGCAATGTAGTTATCGTAATTTATCCGTTTCTTTACGTTTAGGTTCGACGGAAAATCAAGTCACTAATGTTGCAGTTAGTCAATGTCAGGAATATATTGATACTCTACAAATTAATATTAATCAATGGCTAGAAGATTCTCAAGTACAATGTCTATTATTAGATCTTTTTCCTCATCTTCATCAACAGGATTTAATTCGTTTTGTTATTCAAACTGCGGATGTCCGTTTATGGCAGTTACCTTGGCATTTATGGTCTGTGTGGCATCGTTACCCACAAACAGAAATTGCTTTGAGTAAGCCTAATTGTCAAAAACCTAATCGAAAAGAAAATTTAGATTTTCCTCCTAAGGTAAAAATTTTGGCTATTTTAGGCGATCGCCGCAGTATAGATGTAGAGAGAGATCGACGTATATTAAACAGTTTACCTAATGCGGAAGTAGTATTTTTAGATCAACCAAATTTAACAGAATTAACGCCATTATGGGAACAATCATGGCAAATTTTCTTTTTTGCAGGGCATAGTTCTAGTAAAGATAACAGTAAATGTGGTTTACTTCAAATCAACCCTTATGAAACCATAGATATTCAAAGACTGAAAAACACTCTAGGTAAAGCGATTCATAACGGATTGGAGTTAGCAATTTTTAATTCCTGTGACGGATTGGGTTTAGGGTTTACCCTTGCAGACTTACAATTACCTCAAACGATTATCATGAGGGAAGCAGTACCCGATGAAGTTGCTCAAGAATTTTTAAAATACTTCTTAAAAGCCTATGCGCAAGGAGAAACATTATATCAAGCCGTCAAAGATGCTAAAGCGAAAATACAAGATTTATACCATTTGGAAGAACAAGCACCCGGATCGTCATGGTTGCCCGTTATTTGCCAAAATTTAGCGGTAGATCCACCTCTATGGTCAAATTTAATCAAAAAAAAGCAAATATCATTTAATAGCTCTTTTTCTTCGTCAAATAAAGTATTAAAGTCTATTATCAATGGCAAAACTCTATTGATAGGTATTACCGCTATTATCATATTGATGGCATTAGTAACAACAGGATTAATATTCATCAAAAAACCTCTTTTGGCGCGCCCGATTCGTAACCCCCAAAAAGGTACTTGTGAATGTCCTTATGATATAGATGCGTTAGGTAGAGAATGCGGTAATAAATCTGCTTATAGTCGCCCCGGCGGTACAAATCCTGTTTGTTTTTTTAGTGATAAAATTAACTAGGGCAAGGGAGTAAAAATAATAATTATTATAAAGATAATGTTCTGGTGATTCGTCAATAACTCTAATTATATTGTGCTTTTTTGCTTTAAGTTAGTTAGAAAATTTAATCTTTTTTCTAAAGAGACATATTTATCACTTTCTTCCTTTTTGTTGATTAGGTAATTGTTCAAGATTCCAGTAACAGCAATCACCTAGTTTAATTCCTTGAGAATTTATCGAATTAGCAGTAACTAAATGATTATTTCTTTTTTAGTTTAATTGGTGAGGATTCCATAAAGAGAAAATTTTATGACTAGACGAAAATTTAATTTTCAGTAGAATAAGTAGTTAGGATTACTCAATTATAGATTAGACTTCTCCAACTCTCAGGCAACAGGCAACTTCGCATTTGACAAAAGGGAAGGAAATTGATGAAAAAAAGTCAATAATTGATTTTATTTTTACTTTTTGCAGATGTCTATTAGTACATTTAGGAATGATAAAACTATAATTATCTCTGGTTAGTAACGACAAAACTATGGTTAAAAGCTAATGAAACTAAAATACTTATCACTCTTGATTACTTTTACTATAGCTTCTTGTAACTTACAAGGAGGAAGAAAAACATTGATCTCAGAATCGGCTCAAATTTCCTCAATATCTACCCAAGAATTAGACTCCCAACCAATTAAGATTGAACTAGAAACATTACCTGAACCTTTTGCTACCCAAAGCTCTTCTCAACCGCCACAAATTTTACCAATTCCCAAACCTCGAATATTTAATGTGCCTAAAGGTTTTCAAGTTAATGTCTATGCCGAAGGTTTAAAGAATCCCCGTTGGTTAGCTTTAACTCCTGATGGTAACGTCTTGGTAACAGAAACTAAAGATAATCGAATTAGTTTATTAAAAGACACAGACAATGACGGTGTTGCTGATATTAGTACTATTTTTGCCGATCAAAAGAATGGTTTAAATATTCCTTTTGGTATGGCTTTTAGTGAAGATTATTTCTTTCTCGGAAATCATGATGCTGTTAAACGTTATAATTACCGTCAAGGACAAGCAAAACTGGAAGGAAAAGGATTATTGATCGCATCTCTTCCAGGTGGCGGTTATAATCAACATTGGACTCGTAATGTAATAGTTTCTCCTACAGAAAATAAATTATACGTTTCTATCGGTTCTCGTTCTAATGCTGATATAGAAGAATTACCCCGTGCATCAATTCAAATAATGGATTTTGACGGGAATAATCAACAAACTTTTGCTTTTGGATTGCGTAATCCCGTTGGTTTAGATTTTCACCCCGTTACAAATGAATTATATATAACTGTAAATGAAAGAGATGGATTAGGTGATAATTTAGTACCCGATTATTTTACCCGTATTCGTGAAGGTGGTTTTTATGGTTGGCCTTACAGTTATTTATCACCTCAATTATTAGATCCTCGTCATATTTCTGAAGGTAAAAGTGTTAATCCTGAATTGGTTAGTAAAACTATTACACCAGATGTTCTCATTGAGTCTCATTCTGCTCCTTTAGGATTACAATTTTATGATGGTAAAACTTTCCCTGAAAAATATCATAATGGAGCATTTGTAGCTTTTCGTGGTTCATGGAATCGTAGTGAAGGTACAGGATATAAATTAGTCTTTATCCCTTTTGATGAACAGGGTAAAGCAAGGGGTTATTATGAAGATTTTTTAACGGGTTTTTTAACCGATGCCTCAATTCCCTCTACTTGGGGAAGACCAGTTGGAGTTTTAGTTATGCCTGATGGTAGTATATTATTTACAGAAGAAGCTAACGGTGTAATTTATCGGATTCAATTTCGTTCTCTGCTATAGAAAACTTACTTAGGGTTTGCTGAAAAAGTCTGAGGAAGGGGTAGGGCAAAGGGCAAAGGTTTTAATGGTTTTGATTTTTGAAATTAGAGTTTGTAACTGTATAATACTACCCTGTTTTTTGAGCAAAAATGCCTAAAACTACGCACTTTTTTATTAACTTAACGATGCCCCAAGCCTTGATT
>NZ_JBGSUU010000101.1:0-2190 GCF_041753295.1 Geminocystis sp. | reverse complement strand
AAATAGAAAAGGTTAAAATTAAATTTTAAGTATGAAATTAGGGGAAAAAGAAAAAAAGATGAGAAAAAAAAGGTAGTTAAAATTTGAGAATGAAAAAACCCTGCTTCAAAATAAGTGCTATAAAAATTTATTTCTGTTTGTTTTTTATTATAAATAGCTTTTGGTAATATTTCTAATTGAATAAAAATACTGGAGGCAAATTCTCTGTCTGAATCTTCCAATATTGATAGGGCTTTTTCTGCTAATTCTCCTTCACCTCTAGCCGCAAAAATTAATACTCCTGAGTCAATAAAAGTTTTTATCATAATTAGTTAATTAATTTTCCTGATATTCTCCTTGTCTAATTTTTTTCTCTATTTCTACTTGTTCAGCAGTTAATAAAGGTTCTCCTTCTGCAATAATTTCTGCTCTAATTGCTCTCAGTTTTTTCCCTAACTCAGATGGTTCTTTAACTGGTTTATTTTGAGATTTTTCTGTTTGATAAATTTTTTCAATATAGATTGCTATTTCTTCTAATTTAGAAGTAGGTAATCTATCTAAATAGTTATTAATTTTTTCTTTAATTTGTACTTCTGTCATCGGTTTTGTCTCCAATATATATTTTGTTTTAATAATTCAGTAAAAACTAAAACTTATTGTTATTAAGAAAAAAGTACATTAATTAATTCATTTTTAGTAAAATTAAAATGATTTCCTACATCTCTTAATATAGAATTTAATGTTCCTATTTTTAAAGGATTATGCGCAGGTATCGTTAGATGATGCTCCCCATTTTCTTCTGTACTTAAACGGATATGACTCCCCGTTTGATGACTAACTTTATATCCTAGTTTTTTGAGAGCTTTAATTAAGTCTGTACTTGATAAATCTCTGGGGGTTTTCACGATGCTATTACCTCATCTCTAACAATATGTAAACGAATTATTTGAGGACGCATTTCTTCATCGATAAAATGACAGTTAACAGCGTCTTTAATTTCTATTTTTAATTGTTCAAGAGTTTCAGCTTCCGTGAAAATTGATTCCCCTAATGCTTGGGCAGTGTAACCACCTTCTATGGCTTCTTCTACTAAAAAAATAATTTCTTTGATAGGTTTCATAATATGATATTTTTTATTTACTAAATTATGATTAATAGTGATTTAATTTGAGTGTATTTTAATATTTGCTTCTAAGAATGAAATAAAATTGATCGATCAAATATCGTGTATTTTGTATATTAGTTATGTCTAAAAATTTGATTCCATAATTAATAATGATAACGACATTGAATAATAATAATCTCATCGTCTAATACTTGATAAATTAAGCGATGTTCTTGATTAATACGTCTTGACCATAATCCACTAAAATCAAACTTTAAGGGTTCAGGTTTTCCAATACCATTAAAGGGGTTTCTTTCTATATCTTTAATGATTTGATTAATTCTTTTTAAAGTTTTTTTATCTTGATTTTGCCAATACAAATAATCATGCCAACCGTCTTCTAAAAAAGAAATTTTCATGGGTTTTATTTTTCTTCTATTAACTCATGGCTTACGTATTTTCCTTGTTTTAATTCTCCTAATGCTTTATAAAGTCGTTGAGCATTTTTTGGACTCCGTAATAAATATAATGTCTCTTCGATCGAGCTATAATCTTCAAGAGACATCATTACCACAGGTTTTTCCGATTGACGAGTAATAATAATTGGGGCATGATTTTCGCAAACCTGATTCATTACACAAGTAAAGTTCTTTCGAGCTTGAGTATAAGTGATTGCATCCATAATGTTTATATACTGATTTTATTTTTGGTTTACCGTTTATGTACTTATATGGTTAATTATAGGAGATTGCTTCGTGCCTCGCAATGACAACAGGGATTGTCGTAATGACATTTAGACATTTAACCACCTCCTCTGGTGAATAAGTTATCTTCGATCGTGCGGTTCCATGATGCTAATAACGTATCTATAGCCCTTTGTTCAGCACTTATTTTGAAGCAGGGTTTTTTCATTCTCAAATTTTAACTACCTTTTTTTTCTCATCTTTTTTTCTTTTTCCCCTAATTTCATACTTAAAATTTAATTTTAACCTTTTCTATTTATTTTTAATCTTTCTGTCTTTATTTTTCAATTTTTTGCCATGTAGATCTCTGTCTATCCTGTTTTTACTACATTATAGACTTTTTTCCTCTCTATTTTTCTCATT
>NZ_JBGSUU010000100.1:0-15799 GCF_041753295.1 Geminocystis sp. | reverse complement strand
CAAAGATGATTTTGCTTTCCTTTTTTAATTCCATTTTTGTGAATATGTTTAGACCCGCACTCTGGACATTGTATCATTTTTTTATTTTTGATAATTTGACCCCTTTATCTAAAAATCATACCTTAATTCAGCAACGCCATTATTTGTCGCTTTACCCGTAGCATCATAGCCTATATCGTCAGCGATCGCCATAAAGATATTATAATCATTTAATAACCGTTGTTTTTCCGTTAAATATTCCTCTAATAAACCTTCTTTAATTTCGTCAACTTTTTCTTTATATTCGTTACTGACTTCTTTTTTACACTCCTTAAAAGCCTTCGAATTTTGTAACGGTTTTCCTTCTAAATTATTGATATTATCAAAACCAATTAACTTTTTAATCTTATCTTTTTTCTCCTTATCAAGTTTAGTTAATAACTGATCAAAATTATGCTTAACCTTGAGAGAATCTTGTAAAGATAACTTATTCTGTTGGATTTTTTCCGTGGTAGCTAAAGGATATTTTCTTAAGAATAAAACCGAACTTTTAACCCCAGCACCCGTAGCAGTAAAAGCAGTTTGTGGTAAAGAAATAACGGCAACAATTCTAAACTTTTCCTCAATGCCATCTCTGACATATTGCAAACTCGAATTAGTTAAAATTCCATCGGGAATAACTATCGCTAAATAACCATTTTCTGCTAAAAAATTATAACATTGCTCAATAAATAAAATCTCAGTATTTTGATTATCTCTCTCACTTTCTTTCGTATTTGGGTTTAACCAATCTACCTCTTTTTTAGCAAAATGATAATTTTTCATGTAGGCTTGTTCGGTTAATTTCACACTCGAACCAAAAGGCGGATTAGTGACAATAAAATCAAATTTATTATAAGCAAAACCATGATTATTAGTCTTATTAATTATCTCCTCACTAGACAATAAACCATCAGCAGAAATAACATTAGTATGACCGTCATCATGGATAATCATATTCATTTTAGCAGTACGCGCGATTTGTTCGTTAATCTCAATACCAAAGAGATTTTTTTCAGCGAAATCATGCCAATATTTATAATGTTCAACGGATTTTGGATCATAATATTCCTTAGCTTGTTGTCTGATTTTATCTAATACATGAAGTAAAAAACCACCGCTACCGCAGGAAGTATCTAACACCAAAGAATCGTTAGTTATAGGCAACACATCAACGATAAATTTAACGATATTTCGAGGAGTAAAATATTGCCCAAAATCTCCCCGAAAAAATGATCCCATAAACGTCTCAAATGCCCTTCCTTTAGTATCTAAATCCGTATCACCTAAGTTTATTCCTTCTAAATAACCGACAACAGTACGCAATTTTTCAGCACTTAAACGAATATCATCTTTAAACACTTCAGGATCTTTTTTTCGACCTTCATCATATAATGATTTAATGCGATTTATTAATTCTAAATTTGTTTTTTCTTCGCTATCTTCGCTAAAGATTTGAAAGTCATAAGGCTCGCCTTTTTTACGGGGTTTTTTCTCATCCCAAATCTTACAAAAAATCAATTTATCTAACTCATCAAAAGCCGTAGAAGGATTTAATTCACCGCCTCCCCATAAAGCATTATGAGCTTGTTTAAAACGTCTAGTTAAATCATCTTCGCTGACAATTTCTAACTCAAATAATTTTTGTCCGTTACTTTCTCCACCGTTTTTAGCATACTTAAATTTAGCTAATTTTGTTACTCCAAATTGAGGAATATCGGAGATAGATTGACGAGCTTTAGGCTTCTCTAAAGGTACTAAAAAATATTCATCTTTTAAGCCAGAAGTAACCCAAACATATCTCGCTCCTTCTGCGACAGCGTAACTAAAACCCTGCTCAATAGCTTGTTTAAATTCTAATTCAGAGATGTCTTGTTTTTTACATTCCACCACAATATGAGGAGATTTTTTGTCATCATCGTTATAAACAATTATGTCCGCTTCTTTGGTAGTCGAGCCCATTTTTACAGGGACAAATTGCAGTATTCTATTAGGAGAATAACCGTAAATAAGAACTAATTTTAAGTAAGTTTCTCCTTGTATTTGCTCTTCAGGATTAGTATAATTTCTCTTTTTATTTTGATGAATATAAGTGATAAATTTTTTTTCTTCATCAAACTTAATTAGTCTTTTTTTTATGGCTTCTGCAATCAAATTCATTTTTTTCTTAAATTTCTCTAATAATAGTACCTTTAGTATCTAAATCTAAACATTTTACATCTGCTTTTATGCCTAAATTTTCCCAAGTATCTTTCATTACTTTGATTACTTTTTCAGCGTGTAAACTAGAGCTTAAAGCTAACAAAGTAGGCCCTGCACCACTAATCACCATACCATAACCTTGAGCTTGGATTACTGCTTCATGAATTTGATCATAACCTTTGATTAAACTCTTACGATAAGGTTGATGTAATTTATCGTTTAATGCTTCTTTTAACCAATCTTTTTTTCCTGTTTCTAAACCTTTAATTAATAAACCAAAATGGGCAATATTAAAAATAGCATCATGATAACTTAATTGTTTTGGTAATACTGATCTTGCTTCTTCTGTAGATAACTCAAAATCTGGAATAGCCACAATAAATTTTATATCTTCATGACAATTAATCGGAATAAAATGCCAATTATTTTCTTTTCCTACGGATAAAATACAATTACCTAAAAATGCAGGTGCAACATTATCTGGATGTCCTTCAATGGCTATAGCTAAATTCAGTAAATTTTCTTGAGAAAGTTTTTGAGAAGAAAAATAATTAGCCGCTAATAAACCAGCCACAATTGCCGTTGCCGAACTACCTAAACCTCTAGCTAAAGGTACTTTTATACTAATTTTAATGTGAACTTCAGGAATAGGTAAGTTAAGGTGTTGATAAAATTTCACAAAAGATTGATAAAGTAAATTATCATCCTTCAAACTAATTTTTTCTTGCCCATCCCCAACTACGGTAAAAGATGTTTTCTCGTCACTTAAACTAAATTCAAATTCATTGTAAAGATTTAACGCAGTACCGATACAATCAAAACCAGAACCTAAATTAGCTGTAGTTGCTGGTACTTGAATAAGGATAGAATTACATTGATTCATGATAAAGTCGATAGTTTCAGAAAATTAAATCTCATTGATCAACAATTATTTTATCAGTCCTTTGTTCATAGAAAAAATCATTAATTTACTTATAAACTCTCTTATGCTATTATCTTTAAATGTCTTGTGGAAAAGAATTTATCTGCTTCACTAAGAGATCAAAAATAAATCATTTGTAAATTCCTTGGCCATATAGACATGGTTTGGTTACAGAAATTGTTTACAAAAACTGACAACGAAAATAATATCTCTGACAAAGTTTATGACAGGGATTGGGTTACACTAGATCAAGAAATTTTTGGTCGTAGTAAGGTCTTTTTTAGTACAACTCAAGATATTGATTTGTATGAATTAGAGGAATTATGTGATTCGGTGGGATGGGCGAGAAGGCCATTGCGTAAAGTGCGTAAAGCCTTAGATAATAGTTATCTAGTCGCTTCTGCATGGGAAGTAAAGGGTGCAAAAACCGTTATGATTGGTTTCGCTCGTGCAACTTCAGATCATTCTTTTAATGCTACTATTTGGGATGTGGTGATACATCCTCGTTTTCAAAAAAAAGGTTTAGGTAAAACATTTATGAAATATATCATCAAAAAGTTACGGAGTGATGATATTAGTAATGTTACCTTATTTGCTGATCCTCAAGTAGTTGATTTTTACCGTCGTTTAGGCTTTGTATTAGATCCAGAAGGCATTAAGGGTATGTTTTGGTATCCTGACTAATTAATAAACCTCTAAATACCAAGCTAACTAGCTTTTTAAACATTAGACATCTTCACACCTATTAGACTTCTTGCAGAAGTGGAGTAATGAGTAATAAGTAATGACTAATGAGTTAAGAAATTAACGTTTTCCATCCTAAAATAGATTTTACTTTTTATTTTGCAAGAGGTCTATTGAAGAAAGAAAATAAGTTAATAATTTAAACATCATCATTTATTCATATTCATTTCCGAAGTTTTCTCTAATCGAAATATATGTTATTAATAGTTACAATTTTATTTAACTTACTTTCAGGAATAATTCTTTTATTAAGTTTTATTTTACTAATAGAGTGTATTGCCGCTTTATTTCCTTCTCAAATAGTAATTAACAGTAGTCAAAGTGAATGGGAAAATATTTCTGTTTCTGTGTTAATTCCCGCCCATAATGAAGAAACCGTTATTACTCAAACATTAACATCAATTATCCCTCAATTAAAGTCCACAGATCAAATTATTGTTATTGCCGATAATTGTACTGATAATACCTCTGAAATTGTCCACAAAATGGGTATAAAAGTTATTAGTCGGGATAATTCTTCCCTCAGAGGAAAAGGTTATGCTTTAGATTTTGGTTTAACTTATTTAGCAAAAAATCCCCCGAATATTGTTATTTTTATCGATGCTGATTGTTATATTTCCCCCGATAGTATCCAAAATTTAACACAAAAAGCCATGACCACTCATAAACCAGTACAAGGTTTATATTTAATGGAGAAACCACCGCAACCAACTCCTAAACATCAAATTTCTGCCTTTGCTTTTAAAGTAAAAAATTTAGTACGTCCTTTAGGCTTATATAATGTAAAACAACCTTGTTTATTAACAGGCACTGGAATGGCTTTTCCTTGGGAAGTAATCCAAAAAGCAAATTTAGCCAGTAGCCATATAGTAGAAGATATGAAACTAGGATTAGATTTAGCTATCGCTAACCATTCTCCCATTTTTTGCTCTCGTGCAACAATTACAGGATATTTACCCCAAAAACAAGAAGCAGCCACCACTCAACGTACTCGCTGGGAACATGGACATTTACAAATTGCTTTATCTTATATTCCTGTACTATTAAAAGAAAGCCTAAAACAAAGAAGATTAGATTTATTAGTCATCGCCTTAGATTTGTCTATTCCCCCTTTATCTCTTTTCGTTTCCCTTTGGTTAGGAATAACATTAATTTCTTTTTTGATATTTACTTTAAGTATTAGTTACATCCCTTTATTAATATCATCCATCGCAGGATTAATGATTTTTAGTGCAATTTTGACGGCGTGGATTAAATTTGGCAAGGAAGAAATACCTTTACAAACTCTCATCAAAATTCCTCTTTATATTCTCTGGAAAATCCCTCTTTATGTTAAATTCCTCTTTAAACGAGAAAGTCAGTGGATTCGCACAGAAAGAGATAGTTAATCAACAAAATCATGAAAATAGCCTATTTAATCAATCAATATCCTAAAGTTAGTCATAGTTTTATTCGTCGAGAAATACAACAACTAGAAATCCTAGGCTTGAAAATCCAAAGATATTCTATTCGTTATACTCAAGATGAATTAGTAGATATAAAAGATATACAGGAATTAGCAAAAACTCAATTTATTCTTAATGTTGGTGTTAAAGGATTATTGATAAATGTTTTAAAAATGTTTATTCTTTACCCCGTTAACTTTATTCAGGCTTTGGTTTTAACCTTCAAAATTGGCTATCTTTCTGACAGAGGTATTTTACTTAATTTTGCTTATTTAGCTGAGGCTTGTGTTTTATCATTTTGGTTAAAAAAAGAGCAAATATCACATATACACGCTCATTTTGGCACAAATTCAACCACCGTTGCTATGTTATGTAGTATCTTATCTGATTTCACCTATAGCTTTACTATTCACGGCCCTGAAGAGTTTGATAAACCGATGGCGATCGCACTACCTGAAAAAATAAAAAGAGCTACATTTGTGGTGGCAATTAGTAGTTATGGCAAAAGTCAAATTTATCGTTGGTGCGATTATAAAGAATGGGGAAAAATTCACATTATTCATTGTGGTTTAGAAGAAAAATTTATTCAAGCCGAAGTTACTCCTATTGCTGAAGAAAATCGTTTAGTGTGTGTTGGGAGATTATGCCCTCAAAAAGCACAATTGTTATTATTAACAGCAGTAGCTAGATTAAAAGAGAAAGGAATAGAATGTAAACTAATTTTAGTGGGAGATGGCGAATTAAGAGAGGAAATAGAAGAATTAAGTCAAAAATTGGGTATAAAAGAGCAAATTGAGATTACAGGTTGGGCGAGTAGCGATGAAGTGATACAGCAAATCTCTCAAGCAAAATTAATGGTAATGCCTAGTTTCGCCGAAGGTTTACCCGTGGTGATTATGGAATCATTAGCTTTAGGAAAACCAGTTATTACTACTTATGTTGCAGGTATTCCTGAATTAATCATCAACGGTGAGTCAGGTTGGTTAATTCCAGCAGGAGATGTTGATGCTTTAACGGTAGCTTTAGAATCTGCTTTAAGTTTACCCATAGAAAAAATAGCAGAAATGGGCAAAAAAGGCAAAGAAAAAGTTAACGAAAATCACGACATCAAAAAAGAAGCCGAAAAGTTAAATAATTTATTTGAAAAATATTGTAAAGATTTTCTACAAATAGTTTCCAACAATTCATAATTTATAGAAAAATTAATGGTTTAATGATCTAAGCTAAAAGTTTTATTCTAATCAAAATTTATCAAAAATGAGTTTAAATAATATTGAATCCTTATCACCTGTGCCATCAGGAAGTCTGGAAATATTAGAAATCAGGAATATAGACAATAACTCTGAGGAAAAAATAAAATTATCATTAGTAATTCCTACTTATAATGAAAGTAAAAATATACCTACTATCATTCAAAAATTAACTCAATTATTAGATTCACGGATTCCTCAACAATACGAATTAATTATAGTTGATGATAATAGTCCCGATAAAACTTGGGAAGTAGCTTTAGATTTGATGCCTATTTATCCTCAATTAAGGGTAATGCGACGCACGGAGGAAAAAGGATTATCTACCGCCGTCATTAGAGGGTGGCAAGTAGCAAAAGGTGAAGTTATCGGGGTAATAGACGCAGATTTACAACATCCTCCTGAAACGCTGTTAAATTTATGGGAAAAAATCGAACTAGGAGCGGATTTAGCTATTGGTAGTCGTCATGTCGAAGGTGGAGGAGTTAGCGATTGGAGTGCTACACGTCGTTTTCTCTCTCGTGGGGCACAAACTTTAGGTTTAGTTATCTTACCAGGAGTAATTGGACGCATTTCTGATCCCATGAGCGGTTATTTTTTAGTGCGTCGTCGGTGTTTATTCGGTTGCACTCTTAGCCCTTTAGGGTACAAAATTTTAATTGAAGTCTTAGGTAGAGGTAAAATCGGTTTAATTGGAGAAGTGGGATATATTTTTCAAGAACGACAGGAAGGTGAAAGCAAAGTAACAAAACAACAGTATATTGACTATATTCGTCATTTAATTCGTTTGCGATTATCTTTATGGCAAATTAACCGTTTTATTCGTTTTGGTGTCGTAGGATTAAGTGGTGTATTTGTTGATATGACATTTTTATATCTTTTAAGTGATCCCTCTACCTTAGCTTTGCCCTTAACTCGCAGTAAAATTATAGCGGCGGAATTAGCTATTATTAATAATTTTCTGTGGAATGATGCTTGGACTTTCAAAGATATTTCTCAAAAACAACCGGGAAAAAGACAAAAAATCAAAAGATTTATCAAGTTTAATCTTGTTTGTTTAGCAGGATTAATTCTTAATGTTTTATTATTAAATTTCTTCTTCAATGTTTTTGGTTTAAACCGTTATCTGGCTAATTTATTGGCGATCGCTATTGTAACTATTTGGAATTATTGGTTAAACTTAAAACTAAGTTGGCGAAGTACAGAAATATAAAAAAATAATAATCGATAGTTAAATATAAAATTAATTATATCTGGGTACTTATTAAGATAAATTAGGCTACAAAAGTCAATAAATAATTTAATAACTTTATCATAATGAAGAAACAATCAATAGCGAAACTGTGTTTGATTATTGTAATTTTGATAGGAATATTTTTCCGTTTTGCTAACTTGGATTTAAAACCCTATTGGTATGATGAAACTTATACCTCTTTACAGTTATCTGGTTATACCCATGAAGAAGTCAAACAAGATATTTTAACAGGTAGATTAATTGGAATAGAAGACTTACAAAAATATCAATATCCTGATAAAAATTCCGATAAAACTGTATTTGATACTATTAATAATATTGCTAAACAAGAAGCTCAATTAACGCCTTTATATTTTATTTTAGCTCGATATTGGGTAGAATTTTGGGGAAATTCTGTTACCGTTATTCGTAGTTTATCAGCTATTTTCAGCTTATTAACAATTCCCTTAACTTATTGGTTATGTTGGCAATTATTTAACTCTGCATCAATTGCTTGGATAGGAATGGCTTTAATGGCGGTTTCTCCCTTTCATATTTTATATGCACAAGAATCACGCCCTTATAGTTTATGGACATTAACAATTTTACTTTCTTGTGGCTTATTTTTGAGAGCAAATCGTCAAGATAATAAGCTCAATTGGTTACTTTATAGTTTTTCAATTATTCTGGGTTTATATTCTTTTCTTCTTAATATTTTTGTTTATATATCTCATGGTATCTACTTAACTATTACCCAAGGTTTTCGTTTTACTAATCAAGTTCGTAATTATTTAATATCAACTATTTCAGGATTTATTTTATTTATTCCATGGATTTATTTAGTCATAGTAAATGTTTCTGTTAAAGAAAGAGGTTTTCAAGACGAAAATAATTCTTTAATTAAATATACTGTCAAATGGTTAAGAAATATAGGCTTAATTTTTGCTGATTTTAATATTGACGATGAAAGTAGCAAACTAGCAATATTATTTTATGGAATAATCTTATTATTTATCTTGATATTAGTTACCTATGGACTTTATTTTTTATATAACAATGCACCTAATAATAGTCATATCTTTATTTTTAGTTTAATTTTAGTACCTGCTATAACTTTAACTTTACCTGATTTAATGATTGGCGGATTAAGAGCTGTAATTATTAGATATATGACCCCTTTTGTGCTAGGAATACAATTAGTTATAACTTTTTTATTAGGAAAAAAATTAACAATATTTCAAGATATAGCACAACAAAAAATATGGCAAATAATAACGGTGATAATTTTATCTTTAGGAGTAATATCTGGTACTCAAATAACTTTTGCTTCTACATGGGCTAGTAAATCGATACCGAAAAATACACCAGAGACTGCGATGATAATTAATCAAGCAGAAAAACCTTTAATTATCAGTGATTTTTGGTTTCCTAATATTATTTCGCTAAGTTATAAATTAGATAATAAAGTTAAATTTCAATTAATAGAAAAAGCTGAAAATTTGAAGATAGAAAAAGGATTTAGTGATGTATTTTTATATCAACCTTCTGAAGATTTAAAACAAAAACTAAATAGTAATTATTCCTTAGAATCTATTGAAGAAGACTTATTATTTAAGCTCAAATGATTGGGTTTTTATCGATTTATTTAGCAGGATTAATTCTCAATGTTTTATTATTAAATTTTTTCTTTAATATATTTAGTATAAATCGTTATTTAGCTAATTTATTAGCCATTGCTTTTGTTACTATTTGGAATTATTGGTTAAACTTAAAACTAAGTTGGCGTACCACAGAAAATTAACTAAATTGTTATGATATGATAAAATAATATTAACTATTTAAAATTATTTTTAAATAGTTAATATTATATCTAAAACTAATCACTAATATATCTTAAAATCTCACATCAAATTGCTATATTTACCTTTTTATTAGTATTAATTATTAATAGCTATTCCTGCTAAATAACCAGTCGTCCAAGCATTTTGAAAATTGAATCCTCCTGTTACTCCATCAATATCTAAAATCTCTCCTGCAAAATATAAATTAGGACAAATTTTACTCATCATTGTCTTAAAATCAACCTCTTTTAATGTGATTCCTCCACAGGTAACAAATTCATCTTTAAACATTCCTTTTCCTTCAATTTTATATTCTCCTTTAGTTAATTCTATAGCTAATTTTTCTATCTCTTTCTTTGTCATTTCTGCCCAAATTTTATCAGCATTTATTAAACTATAATTAACTAAATTTTGCCATAATCTTTTAGGAATATTAAATTGACTATAATTAATAACTTTTTGTTTAGATACTGATTCTTTTACCTTAGATAATTCTTCTTTAATAGAGTTAAAATTATATTCAGGAAGCCAGTTAATAATTAAAGGTAAATTATAATTATTATCATATAAAATTCTTGCACCCCAAGCAGATAACTTTAGCACGGCGGGGCCACTTAACCCCCAATGAGTTACTAATAATGCTCCTTTTTGTTCTAGTTTTTTACCCTGTTTAATACCTAGTTGTAAATAGCCATTATTAACACTAATTCCGGCTAAGTTATCTAAGCGAATATCTTTAATTTTAAAAGTAAATAATGATGGTATCGGAGATTGTATAGAATGTCCTAAATTTTTTGCCCATTTATAACCTAAAACATTGCTTCCTGTGGCAATTAAAAGAGATTTACAACTTAAAATATTTCCTGATTTAAGGGTTAAATTAAAACCTAATTCCGACTGATGAATCTCTTTAACAGGAGTTTGAGTTAAAATTTTTATCCCCCATTGTTGTGCAGTTTTCATCAAACAATCAATAATAGTTTGAGAATCATTAGTAACAGGAAAAATTCTCCCATCGCCTTCGACTTTTAACTTAACTCCCCGACTTTCAAACCACTTAATGGTATCTTGGGGTTGAAATCGAGAAAAAGCGCCTCTTAATTCTTTTCCTCCACGGGGATAATTATTTACCAATTCACTAGAATTAAAACAATGATGAGTCACGTTACATCTACCACCTCCAGAAATCTTCACCTTTCCTAAAAGTTGATTTGTGGCTTCTAAAATAGTAATTTTCAATGTTGGGTTATTTATCGCACAATTAATGCCTCCAAAAAAACCCGCCGCACCACCGCCAACAATGATAACATCAGAATAATTTGTCATTAGACATCTCCAAAAATTAAAAATAAAATCAATTTTAATATTGAAATCATCTAAACTAATATCTTTGCTTCTTGCCTGACTTGTTAGAGAAGTCTATTTATTGATAATTTTAATTTATCATTTATCCGAGGGAATTTTTTTCTAGGCAACAGAAGACAATTGACTGGATACCACCCCTTGATAAAAGTTTCTTAATTGAAGGGTTGCTGAACTCCAGCTCCATTTTTCGGCTTCTAAACGAGCATTTTGTCTTAATTGCTCACTCTCTTCTTTATGGGCTAATAAACGGCGAGTAGCTGCGATCGCTCCTTGAGCATCATCAGGATTAAACATATAACCGTTAACACCATCGGTGACAATATCAGGAATACCGCCACGTCTAGCTGCTACCACTGGGCAACCGGCCGCCATTGCCTCTAATAATACTAAACCAAGAGTTTCTGTAGAGGAAGGAAAAATAAAAGCATCAGAGGAAGCATAAGCCGCACCTAATTCTTCCCCGTGAAGATAACCGACAAAATTTGTGTTAGTATTAGCGAAAATAGTTTCTAATTCGTCTCTAGCTGGGCCATTTCCCACAATTGCTAATCTAGCTTCGGGAATACTCTCTAAAACGGGTTTTATCTTATCAATTTCTTTTTCGGCGGAAACTCTACCAACATATAACAATAATGGTACATCTGGATTGCCTTGAGAAAGACGATTACGCATTTCCTGTGAAGCTAAACTAGGATGAAAAGAATCTGTATCAACGCCTTTTTGCCATAAATCAACTTTTTCAATGCCATGATTAATTAATTCATCTACCATGGCTGTGGAAGTACAAAGGTTTAATTGGGCTTGATTATGGGCTAATTTAAGTAATTCCCATAAAATACCTTCTAACGCACCTAAATTGTAATGATGAAGATACTGTGGTAAATGAGTATGGTAAGAAGCCACAAGAGGAATATTTAATTTTTTAGCGTAGTAAATCCCACCAATACCCAAAACAGCAGGGTTAACCACATGAATTAAATCTGGTTTAAATCTTTTTAATGCAAAATCAATGGAAGGATTAGGAATGGCTAATTTTAATTCAGGATACATAGGTAAAGGAATACCTTTTATACCGTTAATTTTTGCTCCTTTATACTCTTTTAAACCACCTTCAGGAGAGAAGATTAACACTTCATTTCCTTGTTTTTGTAAATGTTCAACGGCATGCTTTAAACGAGTAACGATGCCATCAACTTTGGGCAAAAATGTTTCGGTAAATAATGCAATACGCATAAAATGAATAATTAATAGTCAATAATTAAGTAATAAATATAGCAACAAACGGCATAGTTAAGACAAATAAATTCTTAGGAGTAATGAATAATGAGTAATGAGTAATGAGTAATGAGTAATGAGTAATGAGTAATGAATAATGAATAATGAATAATGAATAATGAATAATGACTAAGCTAAGGAGTAGGGATATATTAATTGTTAATTACTCAAATATTTTTATATTTAACGAAAATGATGATCATTTGTGTCCAATAATTGGTAAATTAACCTAAATATTGATATAACTAAAAAAAATAGTAAAAATGAAAGCATTAGTAATAGGCGGTGACGGTTACTGTGGTTGGGCGACTGCATTACACCTCTCCAATAAAGGTTATGAAGTAGCTATTCTTGATAGTTTAGCTCGTCGTCACTGGGATGACAAATTAGGCTCACAAACTTTAACTCCCATTGCTTCGATTCAAAAACGAATTCAACGTTGGTATGAGTTAACAGGGAAAAAAATTGAATTATTTATCGGTGATATTACTAACTACGATTTCTTAATCAAGGCTTTTCGTAAATTTGAGCCTGAATCTATTGTACATTTCGGCGAACAACGTAGCGCTCCTTATTCTATGATTGATAGAGAACACGCTGTATTTACTCAAGTAAATAACGTAGTTGGTACATTAAATATTCTTTACGCTATCAAAGAGGAATTTCCTGATTCTCACCTTGTCAAGTTAGGCACGATGGGAGAATATGGTACTCCTAATATTGATATTGAAGAAGGTTATATCGAAATTGAGCATAATGGCCGTAAAGATATTCTACCTTATCCTAAACAACCCGGCAGTTTCTATCATTTAAGTAAAGTACATGATAGCCATAATATCCATTTTGCCTGTAAAGTATGGGGTATTCGTGCTACTGATTTAAACCAAGGTATCGTCTATGGTGTCTTAACAGAAGAAACTGGGATGGATGAATTACTCATTAATCGTCTCGATTATGACGGGGTTTTTGGTACTGCTTTGAATCGTTTTTGTATTCAAGCGACTATCGGTCATCCTCTCACAGTATATGGTAGTGGCGGACAAACTCGTGGTTTACTTGATATTCGTGATACTGTCCGATGTATGGAACTTGCGATCGCCAATCCAGCAGAAGCAGGAAAATTCAGAGTATTTAACCAGTTTACCGAATTATTTAGTATCAATGATTTAGCCCATATGGTACAAAAAGCTGGTGCAACTATCGGCTTAAAAGTAGAAATTAAAACCATAGAAAATCCTCGGGTTGAGTTAGAAGAACACTATTTTAACGCTAAAAATACCAAATTATTAGACTTAGGTTTACAACCTCATTATTTATCTGATTCTCTTTTGGATTCTTTACTTAACTTTGCAAATAAATATAGAGATAGAGTTGATTTAGAGCAAGTATTGCCTAAAGTTTCTTGGAGAAGATAAACTATAAAATTTATTCGTAAACTTCAATTGTTATTGAATAAGGGCTTAATATTAAGCCCCCACAGTATAACAAAACCGAAAGATAAACAAAGACAAAAAGATCAAATAATGAGCCAACTCTTATTCAATAAGTACTATAATTTTCAGCAAGTAATAAAAAATTGACTTTATTTAACTCAATATAATCATTAAGAAAAACTTGATCTTTCTTAAATAAGTTTGAATCATTAGGACGATAATCGGGAATCCAAAAACTACTTTCAATATTAGGTATAAAATTATTTTCAAAATGTTGTTTTAGTTTTTTTGCAATAAATATTCATAAACAAATTGCTTTCTCACATTTTTTTCTTTATTTTCTTTCTGATTATTGGTATTAAAAAAATATTCAGAATCATAGTATTTTATATCAATTATGTTGATTGAATTATTCTTATTATCAAATATTTGAGATATAAATTTATTAAATTGATTTCTAATATTTTCTTCTGATTTATACCTAAAAATCGATGTAGTAAAAACATTATCTTCATTAAACTTACCACGACTATCAAAACTAATATCTAATACTTTAAACATCTTTTCACAAAACTTTTCCCAAGTAAATATTCTATTTTCAAAGGCTAAATAAAAAAAATGATTAAAATAAAACATTAGATTAAAACATTTATTATCTATTATTTCTGGAATGTCCCAAAACGAATAAAAATTTTTAGGTAGTGGGTAATCAATAACTAAATATTTTGTTTTTGTATATTGTTCTTGTTGATTGTAAATGGTCGCTAATATTTCTCCTGTATATTTTTGATCTTGATTTTTATAAGCAATTTTAATTTCAATAAATTCACCTTTTTTATAACTATAATAATTATCTTGATCCCATTTATAATTAAATTGTGTTTTATATCCATAATCATTCCATTTATCAATAAGTAGCTGATAAATTTTGTCTGTTTTAATATTAGTATTTATTGACTTATATAAAACAGCATCAGGATTTAAAGAAACACTATTTATTTTAAAAACATTGTTAATATCAATTACTTTTTCTAATGCTTGAAGTTTATCTATAATTCTCGAACTTAAATATTGAGTATCACAATGTAATAAACAGGATAAATCATTATTTTCTGCTAAGTAAGTCAAACACATTGACTCCCACACGGTATGAAAATTATTTATACCCCAAATTTCCCCTTCTTCGGCTTGATTTAAGTCACCATATAAAAATAGTTCAATGGCATCATAATATTCCCAATAATCAGCATCTTTTATAGCCGTATAATTATCGATGGTTTCTAAAGCATCTTTGAGTAAATTTAAAACTGATTCATAAGTATCCTCATCAAAAAGACTATCTTGAGAGTTTAAATAACGTTCTCTAAAATCTTCACCTAAAGATATAATTTTTATATTTATAGTTTCTTTTAATTGCTGTTTTATTTCGCAAAATAAGTAACAATACATTGTAACTATATCAGTAGATTCAAATTGAACTACTTTTTTCGGGAGAAGCATTTGATCTACATAAATAGCATTATTAGGCAAATAAACACCTTGATGTAAATATTTATGAATTTTACTTAAATCAAATTTATCACTCTTACCTAATCGAGAGGCTAAACTTAAAATTTTTGGCTCATTATAAGCATCTAATAATTTACCAAGAATATCAATTTTAGAATAAAAAATATTTTCGTCATCTTCTCTCTCATTTTCAATTTTAGAACCAATTTTTGTTTTTATAACACCATCTCGATCGTTTGTTAACTGCTTACTATTATTATCTAAATAACCTTTCTCTAAGCAAATACTTTTAAAGGTTGTCAAAATTTTATAAAAGAGAAAAAATAAATCTCTTTTACTATTAAAATTATTTAATTTATATTTTTCTGAATTAAAACCTTTGGGTAAACAAAAACGTAAATTTTCTTCCTGTTTATCAATCAGGGTTTTTTCATTCTCAAATTTTAACTACCTTTTTTTTCTCATCTTTTTTTCTTTTTCCCCTAATCTCATACTTAAAATTTAATTTTAACCTTTTCTATTTATTTTTAATCTTTCTGTCTTTATTTTTCAATTTTTTGC
>NZ_JBGSUU010000099.1:0-23321 GCF_041753295.1 Geminocystis sp. | reverse complement strand
TCTTAAACTAGCTTTAATTTCTTCTACTGGGGTATCATCAGGATCAGACTCATTTTCATCGGACACTAACAGAATAACTTTAACTCTACTAGGTGTCACTAAATCTAAATGATCATCTAATAAAAGTTCTTTGTCATTATTTAGGGTTGCCATTACTTCAAATGCTTTCATAAACTTAACTCCATGACACGATAGGATGATTTTATCACAAGTGAATTAAAGACTTTTGAGTTATCCATAAAAGAGAGGCTCTAATTGATTTAGAGGTTGAACCAAATTATACCTAATCTTCTTGGTATCAATCATTTAAGAGCAATTAAAGCCTTTGAAAAAATCGGTTTTAAAATTATTCGTCAAGGAAAACATATCACCATCACAGATGGATAACATATTATTACAATTTCTAGAGCAAATCCTATTAATGCTTATACTATGGCGACAATTATCAAAGGTTCGGGTTTAAATATTAGACAATTTAAAGAACTTTTATAACTTGATATGAGAGAATCAAACCAAGTCATAAAAAAAGTGGGCAATGCCCACCCTACATTAGAAAAGTCCCCAAAATTAGGGATTTAAGAAGCTACGCTACAGGTAAAACTTCACTTTCTTTTGCTAAGAATTTTTCTAATTCCGTTAACGCATCCGCATCAACTTTAGTTTGCATCGGACAGAATTTCGGTCCACACATAGAGCAAAACTCAGCAGTTTTATAAATATCTGCGGGTAATGTCTCATCATGATATTCTTTAGCACGTTCAGGATCTAAAGATAATTCAAATTGACGATTCCAGTCGAAGTTATAACGGGCTTCTGAAAGCTGATCATCACGATCACGAGCTCCCGGACGGTGACGAGCTATATCCGCCGCATGGGCTGCAATTTTATAAGCAATCAAGCCGTTACGCACATCTTCAGCGTTAGGTAAGCCTAAATGTTCTTTAGGAGTAACATAACATAACATAGCTGTACCGTACCAACCTGCCATAGCAGCACCGATGGCGGAAGTAATATGATCATAACCGGGGGCTATATCAGTAACAAGAGGACCTAACACATAAAAAGGTGCTTCAGAACACTCCTCCATCTGTTTTTTAACGTTAAACTCGATTTGATCCATCGGTACATGACCTGGTCCTTCTACCATTACTTGTACATCATGCTCCCATGCTCTGCGAGTTAGTTGTCCTAATGTTTTTAACTCCGCTAACTGAGCTTTATCAGAAGCATCATGGGTGCAACCAGGGCGTAAAGAATCCCCTAAACTGAAGGAAACATCATATTTTTTGAAAATTTCGATAATTTCATCAAAATGAGTATAAAGGGGGTTTTGTTTATGATGATGTAACATCCAACGGGCAATAATACCACCACCACGGGATACAATACCAGTAATGCGATCGCGCACTAAGGGTAAATGTTCAATTAAAATCCCTGCGTGAATGGTCATGTAATCAACACCTTGTTGAGCGTGTTTTTCGATGATGTGTAAAAAGTCATCAGGGGTAAGACTTTCGATGTTACCGTGAACACTTTCTAAGGCTTGATAAATAGGTACTGTACCGATAGGGATGGGAGAAGCCTTGATAATTGCTGTACGAATTTCGTCTAAATTACCTCCTCCGGTGGATAAATCCATTAAGGTATCAGCACCATATTTCACCGCTAAATGTAGTTTAGCTACTTCTTCATCAATGTTAGAAGAATTGGGAGACGCACCAATATTCGCATTAACTTTACATTTTGAAGCAATCCCGATAGCCATAGGCTCAAGGTTAGGATGGTTGATATTAGCAGGAATAATCATTCTACCCCTTGCTACTTCATCTCTAATTAAATCAACGGGTAAATTCTCTCTTTTGGCTACATAGTGCATTTCTTCGGTAATTACACCTTGACGAGCATAATGCATTTGGGATACATTAGCTTGTCCACTACGTTTTGCTATCCATTCTGTACGCATATTTTATCCTCAATAAACAGCTTTCCTACGCTGGTATTACCCAGTCTCAGGTTCTAAGGGTTTTTCTCAGCCTATTTTTTTTAGACACCCCTAGCTATGTAGAAAATTGTATCATTTATTCACCAGTTTCGGTATTAGGTGTTATCCACTGTTTCAGTATTTTTAAGTAAGGTTACTCTTACATCATCAATAGCATGATTTAATTGGTTAATTTTTTCTTCTAAACTTAGTCTTTCGTTTTCAATATCTTCTTCTTCATCTATCATAGAATATTGACGATGTTTGATAGGTGATTCATTATCAAGGTTACTTTTATTTTCTTGATTTTTATTGGCTATTACTGTTCCGATGATACCGCCAACTACACCGCCAATGATCGTTCCAAGAATAAATCCACCGCCAAAGTTATCTTTTTCATTCATCTTTTTTACTTTATTTTTATGTTTATTTATTGATAATTTGTTTTGATTTATAACAATTTTTTAAAGTTATTTATGGGTTATTAATTAGTACCAAAAGAGCGATCGCCAGCATCACCTAATCCGGGTACAATATAACCAGAGTCGTTCACTTGTTCATCAATCATAGCAGTATAAATATTCAAACTAGGATAATGGGCGCTTAATTTTTGTAAAGCAGGAGGTGCAGCGACAACGGATATAATGCGAATAAAATCTGGATTACCACCTTTTTTGACGATTTCATTCATGGCGAACATTATTGATCCTCCTGTGGCTAACATGGGATCTAGTATCAAAATACGAGTATCATCTTTAAATTTAATTGGTAATTTATTCAAATAACAACTTGCTTCAAGAGTTTCCTCATTTCTGACTAACCCTAAGTGATAGGTAGTAGCAAGGGGTAATAAGGTTTGACAACCTTCCCATAAGGTTAAACCAGCCCTTAAAATAGGAATTGTGGCGATGGTGGTGTTAGGATCAATAAAAGTAGCGGATGAATTAGTTAAAGGGGTTTCTATGTCCACGTCTATGGTGGGCAACCATTCTCTAATCGCTTCATAAGTCAACCAACGTCCTAATTCTACCATGGCGGTTTTAAAAAGAGTTGAAGGGGTATTTTTATCTCTTGCTATTCCTAACCAATGTTTAATTAATGGATGAGGTGGTACATAAATTCTTAGTTGTGATGGCATTTCATTAAGTCCTTTTGTGCAATTTTTCTCAGCTAGACAATTATACAAGACGATCATTGTACAATGGAGAGTTGAAAATTATTATTTTTCAGTTTTAAAAATGTCATCCCCTATTGAAAGAATTAAATTATCTAAAAAAGCTAAAGATCAATTAATGAAGTTAAAAAGAGTGACAAAAATAGATCAATGGAATATTTTATGTCGTTGGGCTTTTTGTCTTTCTTTAGCAGAAAAAAGTAATCCTGCGTCTTATCCGATTCCAGCGGATAGTAATGTAGAAATGAGTTGGCACACTTTCGGCGGTGACATGGGAGATATTTTACTTTTGGCTTTGAAATATAGATGTTACCAAGATAGGTTAGGTACGGATGAAGAAACTTTAAACCAACAATTTCGTTTACATCTTCATCGTGGTATTAGCTATCTTGCGGTAAATTCAGATTTACAAAAACTGCAAAATCTACTGGAAATGTCTAAATCAGCTAATTAATTCTTCATGGTTGAATTATCTTTTTGTACAGCGTCAATTAGAGCTCGAACTTCTTTAACTCCTTCAGAGGCTTCAAAATTAAAAGGAAATTTTCCTGCGCAGAGTAAATGTAAACCTAAAGGTGCAATACTTAATAAACCTTTTACGTCACGAAAATAATTTCCTACTACCATAACACCAAATTTACGCTCATCAATCCAACCATCTTTTTTAACTAAATTAATTAAAACTTTACGGTGACGAATAGGCAGACTGGAATTTTGATCTTTTTTCGCTAAAATTTCACTTTTTACTTTACTAATTTGATCTAGTGGTGCAACATCCATCGGACAAACTTCATTGCATAAATAACAACGAGTACAACCCCAGACACCGCTATCAGAAGAATCATATTTTTCTAATCTTTGTTCGGTGTTATTATCCCTAGAATCCGTCACTAAACGATAACTTTTTGCTAAAGCATGGGGGCCAACAAAATGAGAATTAACTTCTTTTGCATTGCACTCAGAATAACAAGCACCACACATGATACAATTACCAGTTTGTTCTAATAATTTACGCTGATCTGGTGTTTGTAAAAACTCTTTTTCTGGGATATTTCTACTATTAGAACTGATATAGGGTTCAATAGTTTCTAAATCATTCCAAAAATTACTCATATCTACCACTAAATCTTTTAAAACAGGTAAATTATTCAGAGGAGAAATAACTATTTCATGGATATTATTCTCTCCTCCATTAGGATTAATAATTTTTAATTCACCAGCAATATTTTCTTTACAGGCTAAAGCAGATCTGCCGTTAATTCTCATGGCACAACTACCACAAATAGTATTGCGACAATTTTTACGGAAAGTCAAACTTCCATCTAATTCCCACTTAATTTTATTTAAACATTCCAAAATAGTATTATTAGGATCAACATCTATTGTATAGTTTTGAAATTGAGGGGTAGAATTTGATTTTTGACGGAGAATTTTAAAAGTAACTTTCATTTTAACTAGATACATTATTGATAAAGTTATTTCTATTGTCTTGTGTTAATTTAGAACTGACAAGAGTACAGGGGATCAATTTTCTAAAATTAATTAATATAGTAACTATTTTTATCCTTAGCTATGTAGAGAAAAACTTAACTTAGGAGACAAAATTAATAATAATCTTTCAAAAAAAAACTATTTAATGATGATTTAATGATCATTTTTTGTTATTATAAATTATTGTCAGAAATAAAAATAAGAAAAAACTAAAAAATTATTATGGGCGAAACAAATCCTATCCCTTTATCAGGAAAAGCATTATTACAAAAAGTTAAAGAGTTATCTGATATTCCTCGCCGTCAAAGAGCAAAAGCCTGTGGTTATTATACATTAGGAAAAAACGAAAAAGAAAGAGTAAATTTAACTGCTTTTTATGATGCTGTTTTAGCGGCAAAAGGAGTCCCTCTTGATCCTGAAAGAATTAAAGATGGCCGTGGTAGAGAAGCAACTTTCCGTGTAAGTGTGCATAAAAATGGTCAAATTGTCATTGGTTCTAGTTATACTGAAAAAATGGGATTACTACCCGGTGATGAGTTTGAAATTAAACTGGGTTACAAACATATTCATTTAAAACAAGTTGGTGCAGATGACGAATTTGATTAAGATTAATCAATGATTAAATTCTGTAAAAGTAACAACAAAATGACTATTTTTCGTAATAATTAACCTTGCAGATAAAAATGCTCAATTTTGAGGCTAACTTAGTAATCGCACAATTAAATCAATTAAATTCAATTATAAAAATCATTTTATTTTTGATAATATGGGCGGTTATCTGGTTTCCCATAGCAATCCCCCTCGCAAGGTTAGTAAAATGGCAAATAGCCGCTCCAATTTCCAACACACAAAAACTAACTTTCATTATTTCTCTATATTCTTTAGTCCCTGTTTTAACTTGGGCTATGATTAAAGCAGAACAAACTACATTAGCAAAAATAGGATTAATTTTTCAAGTTAGCCTTTTTAAGTTTATCCTATTTGGCTATGGTTTGGGTATTGTTACAATGTTACTAATTTATGGTTTAGAGTTATTAATGAGTTGGCTAACTTTAAATCGTCAAAATATCTTAACTTTCAATCTTTGGCTTAATGTACCTTTACTTTTATTGGTAAGTTTTTTTATTGCTTCTATGGAGGAGTTAATTTTTCGAGGTATTTTCGTTAATTTTTTAGAAGCTGATTTTAATTTATGGTTAAGTGCCATTATTTCTAGTTTAATTTTTGCTTTATTACATCTAATTTGGGAACAAAAAAACACATTTCCTCAATTACCCGGATTATTTTTAATGGGAATAGTGCTTTTTTATGCGCGTATAATCAATAATGGTAGTTTAGGGTTAGCCATCGGTTTACATGGTGGTTGGGTATTTATTTTGGCTTGTGTCGATACATTTAATCTTTATACTTATAATCCGTTATCACGAGGATGGTTAATCGGGAAAAAAGATCAACCTTTAGGTAGCATGGCTGGTTTAGCTGTTTTATTATTAACTTCTTTATTTTTAGGTTTGAAAAATATTGTATTTTAAGTAACGATAACTCGAAAGGTTAAATTTATTCTTGATGACACTGGTTTACTGGTTTTGGGAATTTGATGTAACCAATATTCTTGAGTTTTTCCAGCCATAATTAATAAACTGCCGTGGGTTAGAGTAATTTCTTCTCTGATGTTATTTTCTTTGTCTCTAGGCTTGAGTAAAAATCGTCTTTCACCTCCAAAACTCACTGAAGCGATAATTGGTTGTTTTCCTAACTCTTTTTCATTGTCGCTATGCCATCCCATGGTGTCTTTTCCGTCACGATAAAGATTCAATAATACGCTATTAAATTTTATTTGTGCAGTGGGCTCGATTTTTTGTTTAATGGTTAATAATGGTTTAATCCAGTCATGGGGATACATGGTAATTCCAGAATAAGTATATATTTTATCTTGATCTCCATACCATGCACTTAAACGAGGTTGAAGATGAGTTTTACCGAATAAAGTTATATAATATTGTTGCCATTGGATGTTATTTTCTAAGTCTTTAAATAAAAAATTTGCCTCATTTAATGACCAAAAATTAGGATAATAAATAATCTCACTATTAGGTAAATGAAGTTTTAACATGGTTTAAATCAAGTTTTTTGATTAATCTATAGATTTTAAATTATTCTTGGTATTTTCATCAGGATGAATATAAATAGCAGTGGGAAATTGTTGTTTTGTTAAATCTAATTTAATGATTTTTTGTGTAGATAAAGTATGAGAATTTTTTTCGCTAACGGTTTCTACTTCGTTTAATAAGGTAGCTAATTCTACTTGTTTTTCTAATAAATCTGTATAAGATACTAAGTTACTTAATCCGTTAATTAGTTTTCTTAAATTACGTCTAAATTCAGCATCTCCTGTAAATTCCTCAATTTCTGAGGTTATTTTAGCTGTATTCGCAAAGGTAACTCTAGCAGAATCTAAGGTTTGTTGTAACGTTACAAGATTTGTAGGGTTATTTAATTCCTCCGAAAGTTTTAATAAGTTATTACTTATTTGGGTTAAATTTTCGCTACTTTTTTGGACATTTTGAGCAATTTTTTCGACATCGGCAGAATTATTAACTCTAGTCACTAATTGATCTGTATTTTTAGCCAATTGACTAACATCGGCGGTGGTTTTGCTTAAACTGGCGATCGCTGTACTTAGATTAGATTTATTATTATTAATAAGTTGATTCATATTCTGAGTCAAAGAACTAATTTCGGTGGAAACATTGCTATAATCATCAGCTAAACGTTTGACTTGTTCAGTTGTAACATCAGCAGTACGAGTAATGGAATCAGCAGTACGAGTAAAAGATTGTGTGGTATTACCAACTTTTGCGGCGGCGGTGGAAATTGTCCCAAGATCTTGTTTTGCTTGGGTGGCGAAGCCTGAAAGTTCATCGGTTAATTGAGAGACTTTATTTCCTGCTTTATCAAGATTTAAAACGGCATTATTAATGTTATTAAATATATCATCATTATCGAAACGATCGCTTAAGCGTGTTAAAGTTTCTACTAAATCTGGACTAGCTTGAGCGGAAATTTTTTCTTCATGACATAAAATTAAGTTTTGATCGATACAATTTTGACTTAAAGGATCAACTTGTTTTGCTTGTTCGGTTAGTTCAGTTTCAGGGATAATATTAACACTAACATCTCCTAACAATCCAGATCTAATGGTGGAAACTCTCACTTGAGAAGGAATACGCAAACTGTTATCAATTTCTGTCCAAATTTCTACCCCATTACTACCCGGTTTTATGGTAACAATTCTACCGACTCCCACCCCACGAAAAAATACTCTACCGCCTTCTCTTAATCCTCCCGCATTTTCAAACAATAACCTTAATTGATAGTTATTATTGCGAAATTTATGGCCTTTAAGAAAGAATACCATTCCACCGAAAACCATTAATCCTAGTAATAAAAATAATCCAACAGATCCTTCTCGTACTAATCTTGATCGTAACATCTTTATTCTATCCTGAATTATATTCGTTATTTAATAGGTCCTTCTGTACTAGCACTAAAAAATTGTCGCACTAAAGGGTTATCTGTGGTATCAATTTCTTTAATTTCTCCATCCCATTGAAATTTACCCTCATAAAGAAAAACTAGGCGATCGCCAGTTCGTCGAATGGTGCTATTTTGATGAGTTACCATAACATAAGCACTACAGGCATCACTACTAACTTGTAAATGACGAACTAAATCTTCTACTACCGTTGAAGCAATAGGATCTAATCCAGCCGTAGGCTCATCATACAAAACAACTTCAGGTCGTTCTTCTGGTTTGTCGGGGTTAAAAACAATGGCACGGGCAAAACTAACTCTTTTACGCATCCCTCCAGATAATTCCGCAGGATAAAGATTAGCGGTTTGTGATGGTAAACCCACCATTTCTAAGGCATTATCCACAATTTCCTTAATTTTATCGTGAGAAAGAGTTGAATGTTGATATAGAGAAAAACCGATATTTTCTCTGACGCTTAAAGAATCAAATAAAGCAGCCTGTTGAAATACCATGCTAACAGCTAAAAATTCTTGATGATCTTCGATTAATCCTACTCTTTTTTTGCCTTTAACATAAATTTCCCCTTGGTCGGGTTCAATTAAACCCGCTATAATTCTTAAAATAGTGGATTTCCCCGTACCACTAGGACCAATCATGACTAAAGCATCACCTTCGTAAATTTTTAAATCAGCATTATCTAAAATAATTTTATTCCCAAAAGATTTAGAAACGCCTTTTAATTCTATTATTGGTTCTGATGAATTCATTTGCTATTAAATAGTTAATAAACTCTTAATTAATTACATTCTTTTTCAACTTGAGTATAGATAGTTTTCCATTGTTTTAGTTGTTTTTCATTTTTAGAATCAATGGATTTTAATTGAGAATTATCAGCATAAAAAATTTCGTTAGTTTTAGCGGTAATTCCTGCTTTTGAACATTCTTTAATCTCTTTAAACTCCATAGGTTTATCAACATCATTTTCTATAACATTATCAATTTTTTGACTAGATTGATTATCAGAAATTGCCGAAGAAGATTCGTTATTTGATTTTACTTCAGATTTGTCGATAGATTGATTTTCTTGTTTTGTTGTTGATGCTTCCGTATTTGTTTTTTCTGGGGAAGAATTTTTATCTTTATCATAATTAGAGTTAACTTCTGCATTAATTTTCAAGTTTAAACCATCTAAGGCTTCACGATCACAACCTACTATAAAAGTACTGATGATTAATAACATCGAAGCAATAATTTTCATAGATTCTATACTCACAACCAATAACTTATTAACCTAACATTATATAACGTGCGATAAATAATTGATAAAAAATTATCAACTAAGAGAAACAATATAAAATTAATTATCTTTTATAGATTATAATTGAGAAGAAAAGAAGTTATTATTTTTACTTTTTTGATGAACATTAATAATTAATTATCCATAAATAAACGATTTATTTAACTACGAAATAAACGACTATATAAATTTTCATGTTTCATACTAGCTAAGGATAAACCCCAACTACAACTAGATAATTCATCATCTTTTAAATTAATAATTGTTTCCAAATTTAGTAAGATTTCTTTATTTATATTTAATAATAACTGTTGTCCTTCTGTTTGTCCTAAAGGAATTAATTTTACCCCTACATTAATCAAATTATTAAGCCAATTATGAAGATAACCTAATAATATATTTTCTATTTTTATCTCCCAATGAGCTGTAATTAAGCCAAAAGCAACGACATAATTACAAGAATTATTTAACCCTTCAATAACTGGTTGTAAAGATTTATTATTAGTTTCAAAGGTTTTAATTAATCTTAATAAACTTTTCCCCATTTGCCAACTTTGTTGCCTTAATTCTGAAGTTTCTCGACTAGCACTATACCAATTATTCCAATAAAATAAATTGTCTAAATCTTGTATTAAATAACTATTATAAATACGAATTATGATCGCTAATTCTATTCTAATAGAACCATATTTTAACTCATTTGTCAACCAATTATTTAAACTTTTACTATCAATAATAATGTTTTCTTCCACGAGAGTTTCTAAACCTTCGGAATAACTATAAGCACCTAAAGGTAAAGTAGAATTACAAAGTTGTAAAAGTAATAATAATTTTTCTGACATCAATCATGATGAGTATAAAGTGTGATAAAAAATATTATATCGCAATGCTATCAGGTATCGGGTATCAGGTTTTAGGTTTCAGGTTTCAGGTTTTAGGTTTTAGTAACAAATAATTATTACCAAAACCATTTATATATAAAGATTATCTAATTATTAAAATTCGATTCTTTTGATTTAACATTTTTTCTTTAGCCTAACAACTGAAATTTTTATGATATTAATTGAGTTGATTTTGCTTAACGTCAGTTATTTACAAATAATTTAAAAATTGCGATTTAATTGTTAATTGTATTCTGTAGTTAAATTAAATCTGCTTGATGAATAATAACGGCTAAAAGCGCTGAAAAAACTGTAATTCCCGTAGCTACTAAAGGATGTTGCCCTTGACTTACGGCAAAAGAGGTAATAATTCCCGCACCAATGGCAGCAGTTAAACCAGCATTAATGAAATCTTTTTCTTGGTTATTATTCATTTTATTGATAATGTAGATAATTTTTTGTTATTAAAACTCAAAATAACATTTTCTTTTTTCCTGAATAACTTTTTTTAAAAAAGATTAATATTTTGCTATATTTCTTAATATTAATTTTTGTTAACTATGAATAATTTGTCAAAAAAATAGAAAGAGAGAAAACATCTTCAACCCTTATAAATCAATGTTATTAATAGTTAAATTGCTTTATGTAATTCTCCTAAAATAACATCTTTTTTCGCCCCCGTAACACTAGGTAAATTTCCTTCATAATTATTAACGTGCCAATAAGCTAAAATAGCAAATGCGATGGCTTCTTTAAATTCGCTACTGATACCTAAATCATCACTTACCAGTAAATGACAATCAGGTAAATAACTTTGTAAACGCTGTTTTAAATAACTATTACGACTGCCGCCTCCAGCCAAAATAACTTCAGAGGGTAAGGAAGGTAAAAAACGATGGTAACTATCAGCAATGGAAGCGCAAGTTAATTCTGTCAAGGTTGCTAACCAATCAGCATTACTTAAATGATAATTTTGTGTATCTTGATGACATTTTTCTAAGTAAATATGCCCAAATAACTCTCTTCCTGTGGATTTTGGCGGTTTTTGATGAAAAAAGTCTTGTTTTAACCATTCTTTGATTAGGGGAAGACATGGCTTTCCTTGACGACTCCAATCACCGTTAAAGTCAAAAGTTTGTTGATTATTAGTCAATTTTTGTACAGCTAAATCTATTAAAGCATTACCCGGTCCTGTATCCCAACCGATAATTTTTTCTTGCCATTTTGGGGTATGAGTTGAAGGTAAATAAGTGGCGTTACCGATACCGCCAATATTTTGTAAACAACGACTATGACGAGAATGACGATATAAACATAAATCAATTTTGGAGACTAATGGTGCGCCTTGTCCTCCAGCGGCAATATCTGCTACTCTAAAATTACTAACGGTATCAATATTTGTTAAATGGGCGATATAATCTCCTTTACCTAATTGTAAGCTATAGCCTAACTGATTTTTTTTTGGCGGTTGATGATATACTGTTTGACCATGAGAGCCTATTAAATCTATTTTTGTATCTTTTGGAATGATATTTAATACCGCCTCGGCAAATTCAAAAGAGATCGCATGATCTAGTTGAGCTAATTCTGCCATAGAAATAGAATCACCTTCACACACTTGAAGAATTTTAGTGCGCAAAGAGGTAGAATAAGGAAAAGTTTGTCCTACTAATAAATTAACTTTTAAGTTTAATCCTGTACCTTGAATATCAACTACAGCTGTATCAATGCCATCAACAGAAGTACCGCTCATCAAACCTGCTACAATCATATGTTAAAATTCTTACCATAATTAATCTATGAATTTTTCTAGGAAAGATTTTTTGCCTATTAAAATTTAGATTTATTTTAACTCAGATGTTGCACCTTATTTTAACGGATAAAAATGGAGGAATAGAAAATAAGAATAATAATTTACTGTGATATTTTTTAAAAAATTGTTGAATTTAGACTATTAAGTATTTTTGTTCTAATGCTCAGGATGATTTGAAGTAAATAAAAAAAATTTAATCAGGTTATTTATTCTTAAAAATTGTTTCATTATTTTGATAGGATAAATTTAGTTAATCCATTGCTATTAATGTTAATTTTAGCGGTAAAACTCAATGATGAAATTTTCTCGACGTATCTTTTTGCAAAGTGTAGGTTTAAGTGTCACCTCTTTAGGCACATGGGGAAGTAATTTATTCATTTCCAAAAGTCAGTTAAATGCTTATGGTGAGATTTTGGAATCATCAACGTCACAAAAATTAGCCTTATTAGTCGGTATCAATCAATATTCTCAGGGTAAAAGTTTAAAAGGATGTACTACTGATGTTGAGTTACAAAAAGACTTATTAATTTATCGTTTTGGTTTTGAGCCTAATAATATTGTTACTTTAACAGATCATCAAGCTACGAGAGAAAATATTTTAACAGTTTTTGAAGAACATTTACTTAAACAAGTACAAAATAATGATGTCGTTGTTTTTCATTTTAGCGGTTATGGCAGACAAGTCAAATTAAATAATAATGAAGATAATTTTTCTTTGGTTAATAGTTTAATTACTCATGATAATATTCCATCTCAAGACAATGTTGTTAATGATATTCTTGTGGATAATATTATTAATTTAGCACAATCTTTTAAAACTAATAAATATACCCTTATTTTTGATACAAATTTTGTACCTTCTTCTTTACCTTTGGCTAATAAATTGTCTTTACGTTGTCAAGATTTTAACGATAATTTAGTTATTAGTGAAGCCGAATTAAATTTAAGTCAAAAGTTAGTTAATAATACAAGTCAAATCTTAGGTAAAAATAAGTCTAATCAATTATCAGGTTTAATTTTATCTCCAGTTGTAGATAGTATATCTACAGAAATTAATAGTTTCAATTTTAATGTAGGATTATTTACTTATGCTTTAACTGAATCACTTTGGCAAATTTTCCCAGAAACCGATAATTTAACACTGATGAAAAAAGTTGCTTCTGAAGTTACTTTATTTAGTGGAAATAACGAAAAATTAGCTTTTAAACCTAACACAAAAATTGATATTTTTTCCTATCATCTTCCTACAGAATATTCCAGCCAAGGAAATGCTATTATAACTAATATTATAGAGCCTAATCTTGTGGAATTAAAGTTAATAGGCTTACCTTTATTTGTTTTATTTAATTATCAATTAAATTCATGCTTTGTAACTAATATTGATAATCAAAAAATGTTAACTTTGCAAATTATTGCTTTAGAGGGGAATAAAGCTAAAGCGGTTATCATTAATAATGATGAAAAATTAGTAATAAATAAAGGTGTTATTTTAAAGGAATTTGTACGAGTTATAAAGAAAAATACTAAATTAAATATTGCTTTAAATCATACTTTAGAAAAAATAGAAAAAGTTGACGCAACAAGTGCTTTAAGTGCCATTGATACCATAGAATCAGTAATTAATTTTGGTGATAATTTTGCTGACATAATTTTTAGTAAATTGACTAATCTAAGTAATGTAATTGATGGTTATAGTTTATTTTCTTCCTCAGGAATTTTATTAACAAATACATTTCCTAAAGTATCTCATGAAGCTGTTTCATCGGCAGTAAAACGTTTAATTCCTTCTCTAAAAATTGCTTTAGCTGAAAAATTATTTCATTTAACTTTAAATCAATATTCTTCTTTATTACCTGTTAGTGTTAGTTTAGAAATTAGTCATAATAATAAAAAGTTTATTACTAAAAAACAAACTATTAATAGTTACTTAAATTCTGTTAAAGATTCTAAAATAAAGTCATCTTTTGTTGATAATAACTTATTAATTAATATACCTTTAGGTAGTCGATTTACTATTAATATTGATAACGAAAATGATTATGATTTATATTATTTATTACTAGGCATTAATTCCTCTCGACAGATTATTGCTTATTTTTCTCCTAATTCAGGGATAATTAATCAAGGAAAAACTGTTTCTATTGCTGAAAATTCTGACAGTTTAAAATTGATAGTTAATAACGAAAAAAACTTAGGAGAATTTATTTTAATTTGTGCTAAATCACCTTTTAATAAAACTTTGAATAAATTATATAAAACTACTGATATGAAATTAGACATCGAGCAAATAATAGTAGTAGAAAATCCTGTAATTATCGCTCAATGTATTTTAGAAGATTTACATTTAGGTAGCAATATTAATCCAAATTTAGTTAATAATGTGACAGATATTTATACCCTAGCTTTGAGTAATTGGGCAACATTTAGTTTTGTTTACCAAATAGAATAGTCTAATTTAATCTATAACTATAGAAGATTAATTAATGTCTTGAAAAACTTTTTGTTAAAGGAGAAAAATAATTATTTTCTTAGAAATATTCTTTAATTAAATTGTCTAAAATTACTTTTACTTTATCTCTATTTTAAGATAAATATGTTGGGTAAAATATTGTTATAATTAATATTAGTTATTAAAATCTATCAAAAATATGATTAAAGTTTTTATTGTTGAAGATGAAATTATTGCCGTAGAAAGTCTTACTGTGGATTTACAAAAAATAGGTTATGAGGTAGTAGGAAGTGCAAATGATAGTGAAAAAGCCTTAATTAAAATTAATCAAACTTCTCCTGATTTAGTATTGATGGATATTAATATTAAAGGAGAAAAAGATGGAATTACTTTAGCAGAAGAATTAAGAAATATTAACTCTATTCCTGTAGTTTATTTAACCGCTTATGCCGATGAAAAAACCTTATCAAGGGCGACTAAAACTTTTCCTTTTGGATATATTGTTAAACCTTATAAAATTCAAGATTTAGCTACTACAATTACCATCGCTTTAGAGAAATATAAAGAAGTAGAAAAAATTAAAAATCAATTAATTGAGCAACAAGCTAAGTTAGAATTTATTAGTAAATATGATGAGTTAACTCAATTACCAAATCAATTATCTTTAGTAGAAAATTTTAACGCTATTTTAGAGGTATTTTATCAACAATTAAGTTATCAGGAAAATATTAAAAATAATGAAATTCCTCAACTTATTCCTATTTTTTATCTCAATTTTAATCGGTTTAAATTAATTAGAGATGAATTTGGGCAAGAATTGAGTAATCTTTTAGTAAAGGGATTAGTAAAAAGATTAAAAGCTAATCTAAGTGAAGATACAATAATTACTCGCCTTCAAGGAGATGAATTTGCTTTAATTATTCCGCCTATTTCCACTAAACAAGTAGCCATAGATTTGGCTAGAATGTTATTAGAAAAAATCACTCCTCCGTTTATTTATAAACAACAAGAAATTTATATTGATTTTAGAATTGGAATTAGTTTTTATCCTCTTCAAGGGCAAAATATAGATGAACTTTTATATAAAGCAAAAGAAGCTATTTATGGTTTAGAAAATATCGGAGAAAATCAGTTTCAAATTTACTCTCCAGCTTTACATAAATATACCGCAAAACAAATAACATTAGAAGCACAATTACACCATGCTTTAGATAGAAATGAATTAGAACTTTATTATCAACCAAAAGTAGATATTAAAAATAGTAAAATTATTGGTGCAGAGGCTTTATTAAGATGGAATCATCCTGATGAAAAATTTATTTCTCCCACCATATTTATTCCTATTGCTGAAGAAACAGGATTAATTGAGCCCATAGGGGAATGGGTATTAAACAAGGCTTGTGAAGAATTTAATTTTTTACATAAAAATTATAAGGCAGATTTGCAAGTAGCTGTTAATCTTTCTGCACGACAATTTAATCAAGATTTATTAGAGCACAAAATTTTAAAAATCCTTGCTTTTCATTATTTTAATCCTTCTTTATTAGAGATAAAATTAACAGAAAGCATATTAGTTAGAAATACCTCTTTTGCTTCTAAAAAATTAAATAAACTTAAATCAGCAGGGTTAAAAATTGCTATCGATGATTTTGGCACAGGTTACTCTTCTCTAGGTTATCTTCAATCTTTTAACTTTGATATTCTTAAAATAGATCGCTGTTTTATCAAAGAAATTAATAAAAATACTAAAAATGCAACTATTACTAAATCTTTAATAGATATGGCACATCAATTAAACTTACAAGTTGTTGCTGAAGGAGTAGAAAATGAGCCAGAATTAGCTTTTTTACATAGGAATAATTGTGATTATTATCAAGGTTATTTATTTAGTCGCCCTCTTCCTTTTTCTCAATTTCAAGAATTATTAAGTAATAATATTTAATGTGGATTAAGAAAATATTTTTTGGTAAAATAAATAATAGTCTCTGTTTCTAAGTCTGCTTTAAATTCACCGAATAAATCTATAGTAAAACTATGAATAAAACCATTATTTTTTGGCATCGTAAAGACTTAAGAATTAAAGATAATATCGGTTTAGCAAAAGCCTATGAAAAAAGTTCAAAAATAGTTGGTTTATTTTGTTTAGATCCTGCTATTCTAAATAGAGATGATATTGCTCCAGCGAGGGTAAAATATCTATTAGAATCTTTGGAAGAATTACAGGCAAACTATCGAAAACTAGGTAGTGATTTATTGATTTTTCATGATTCCCCTTTAAAGATTATTTCTTCCTTAATCGAAAAGTTAAAAATCGAAGAAATTTACTGGAATTTAGATGTTGAATCTTTTGCACGTCAACGAGATAATATCATAAAAGAGGCTTTAACAATTAAGGGGATAAAAGTTAATACATTTTGGGATCAATTATTGCATTATCCTGAAACAATCTTATCAAAAACTAACACTCCCTATACTGTTTATACTCCTTTTTGGCGTAATTGGTCACAACAAACAAAACTACAACCGATTCTTTCACCTTCTAGGTTATCTCCTTTAACTCAAGAAGAATATAAAATAGTGAATAATCTTGGTTTGATACCTTTACCTACCCTTGAAAATTTAGGTTTTACATGGGATAACGAATTATTATTAAAAGGTGGAGAAATAGCAGCACAAGAAAGATTAGAGTATTTTTGTAGTTATTTGTTGTCAGATTATAATGATAACCGTAATTTTCCTTACCTTGATGGTACATCACAATTAAGCGCTGCACTCAAATTTGGAACAATCGGAGTTAGAACTTTATGGCAAAATACATTAGAGGAGTTAGAAAACTGTCAAAGTGAAGAAGCAAGGGAAAATATTATAACGTGGCAAAAAGAATTAGCTTGGCGAGAATTTTATCAACATTGTCTCTATTTTTTCCCAGCATTAGAAAATGGCGCTTATCGTCAACAATTTCAAGATTTTCCTTGGCAAAATAACGAAACTCTTTTTCAAGCATGGTGTGATGGTAAAACGGGTTATCCCATCGTTGATGCAGCAATGCGACAGTTAAATGAAACAGGATGGATGCACAACCGTTGTCGAATGATTGTAGCTAGTTTTTTGACAAAAGATTTAATTATTGATTGGCGTTGGGGAGAAAAATATTTTATGCAAAAACTCTATGATGGGGATTTAGCTTCTAATAACGGTGGTTGGCAATGGAGTGCCTCTAGCGGTATGGATGCAAAACCTTTACGGATATTTAATCCTGCTTCTCAATCACAAAAATTTGACTCAGAAGGGGAGTATATTCGTCAATGGTTGCCTGAAATTAGTAGTCTTGACACGGCAGATTTAGTTACGGGTAAAATATCCCCTCTCGATGCACAAAGTTATGATTATCCTTTACCTATTGTTGATCATAATCAGCAACAACGCCAGTTTAAGTTCTTATATCAATCAGTAACTAAGGGATAATTATTAATTGTTGTTGTGAGTTGAAAAAACTACGATAGACTCCTTCGGTAATAATTAAAATTGTAACTAAGTTAGCAAAAGCAATCATAAATAAGATTAATATTTGATAGGAAGCTGCATCTAATGGGTTATTACCTGCTAATACTTGCCCTGTAAACATTCCGGGTAAGCTAACTATACCGACTATCATCATGGAATTAATAATCGGAATTAAACCTACTCTGATGGCTTCTTGGCGATATTTTTTGATAGACTCTTTTCCCGTTGCACCTAAAGATAAATGAGTTTCGATTTCCAGACGATTATTTTTTATCATACTTGCTAATCTTTCCCCTGATAATGATGCACCATTAAGGGTATTTCCTAATATCATTCCCACTAAAGGAATTAGGTATTGGGGGTTATACCAATTCTCAGGCTGTATGATAAATACAATACCATAGCTAATAATTAAACTTGTACTAAAAAATAAACCACTCCATACGACTAAAAGCAATCCTTTAATTTTTTTACTGATACGATTTCTAGCAACAACGGCGGCGATAGTAACCATTGCTAACAAAACTAAAATCACGACAAAGGGATTATCTACAGCGAAAATAAACTCTAATATATATCCAATAAACATTAATTGTATCAGCGATCGCCCAGAAGCAATTAAAATTTCTCCTTCTAAATCGAGTTTTTGCCACCATGATAAGATAATGGTAATTAAAATAATAGCCCATGCCCAAAATAAATCAATAAAATCTAAAGTGATAATTTCCATATATAGTTTTGATTGAGATAAATAATATTAACTGATGTTATCTGTTACTAGCCTAAAAATAGAATTAATTGTTGATACCTAACACCTGAAACCTAAAATCTGACACTTTTTCAGCAAAGCCTGAGTATTTCTTTCTGTCTCCTCACTTTATCGATAATTTTATCCTTTAGGGATGGTCATAATTACTTTTAAATCTAAAATTTTTGGTAAGATTTAATTAACTTTAGCAAAAAAATCTTATGTCACATTTTAGCAGTATAAAAACCCAAATCCGCAATCTTACTTCTTTAAAAGCCGCTTTAGCTGATTTAGGAATAGATTGGAAAAATGGCCCTTCTCCTGTAAGAGGTTATCAAGGAAAAACTAACCAAGCAGAAATTGTGATCGAACAAGAAAACAACTATGATATTGGTTTTAGTTGGAATGGTCAAGAATATGAGTTAGTAGCTGATTTACAATACTGGCAGCAGCCTTGGACTGTTGATGGTTTTTTACAGCGTGTGACTCAAGGTTATGCTTTAAATACAGTATTAGCTGAATCCTCAAAGCAGGGTTTTGCTGTTACTGAAAAACAAAAAAATGAAGATGGTTCAATTCGCTTAGTAGTTCAACGCTGGAATTAATTATTTTCAATCTTAATGATTATTACACAAGGGGATCAATTTCTCCTTGTAAACTCCCTAAAATTTATCTTAATCACTAGAAAAAATGTTAGATCAACCCGATGAATTATTAACCACAGGATTTGAACCAGAATTAGGCGGAATTTGGCGAGATAACCCTGAAAGAAGCGGATTTGAGCCTGAATTAGGCGGCGATGATCAAGAAAAAGGTGTTTATGTTGATGAAGTGACTTGTATCGGTTGTAAAAATTGTGTTCACGTTGCACCTAATACTTTTTATATTGAAAATGATTTCGGAAGATCCAGAGTTTATAATCAAGATGGTGATGGAGAAGAAATTGTCCAAGAAGCTATGGATACTTGCCCTGTAAACTGTATTTATTGGTTAAATTATACCGAAATTAAACAGAAAGAAACTGAGCGAAAATATCAAGATGTACGTTTATTGGGGTATCCTCAAATTCATAAATCAGCCAAAATAAAGAAAAAAAATCCTAATTAACCACAGATAATGGTAAATCACGAATTGCTAATTGATTCCGAGTCAAGTTAACATATATCTGGGTAAATTATTATTATTTTTAGTAAAATCTCTTGTCTTCTAGCTTATCTATTTGTATTTTTGTCCCTGTAGTGCAAATTGTTCACTCTTTAACCCATTTATTGAGTGGCGATGGTGATAATCCGTCACTATGCAATCTTTATCATTTACATATACTTAATTCCGTCACAGAATTGAGGGAATTTGTTATAGATAATAAAGAAAAATTAGACTGTTTAATCATCCTTAATGATGATGTCAGTATTCCCATCATTCATGAATTTTATGAACAAGGTTTAGTGTTACCAGTTATTATCATCGAACCAGATGAACTCGATTTGTCCAGAGAATCTCTCGTGATAGAATCAGAAATAAAACTCAATCCAGAAACCATAAAAGAATCGGATTTTATTGATCATATTTATCACACCGCCGAAGTTAGATTAAGATTAAGACAGCTAGGAAATATAATGAGTTATATTAATAAAGCAATAACTCAATTTTTACACCTAGCACCCAGTTGTTCTATTGTTGAAAATCCTGAATATACATCTAAACATATAGAAAAAAAACAAAATTTTTTACTCCTACAACAAAGAAGACTTGCAGAAAAACTCAAAGAAAGATTAGGCTATTTAGGTGTTTATTACAATCGAAATTCAAACTATTTTTATCGTTACCTTTCCCAAACAGAAAAAGACGAATTAATAGCACAAATGAGTCGTGATTATCGAGAAATTATCTTAGTCTATTTTAATCAAGAAAGTGACGTAAATCAACAAATTGATCAATTCGTAAATCAAGCATTTTTTGCAGATTTATCTGTTTCTCAAATCCTTGAAATTCACATGGAATTAATGGATGAATTTGCTCAACAACTTAAATTAGAAGGAAGAAGTGAAGATATATTAATAGATTATCGTTTAGCTTTAATTGATATTATTGCTCACCTTTGTGAGATGTATCGTCGTTCTATTCCTAAAGAAGAATTACCTTTTGAAGTAGTTTTTCCAGTAGATTAATTTAAAAAATAATTATAAAATATAAAAAATAATAAATAATTAGAAAAAATATCTTTATGACTCCTCTCAAAAAAACTTATGTACTTAAATTATATGTAGCTGGAAACACCCCTAATTCTGTGAGAGCTTTAAAAACCTTAAAAAATATTTTAGAAGAAGAATTTAAGGGAGTTTATGCTCTCAAAGTTATCGATGTTTTAAAGAATCCTCAATTGGCAGAAGAAGATAAAATTTTAGCTACTCCAACTCTTTCTAAAGTTTTACCTCCTCCCGTGCGTAAAATTATTGGAGATCTTTCAGATCGAGAAAAAGTTTTAATCGGTTTAGATTTATTATATGAAGAAATAAGGGATCGAGAATAATTCACAAATCATGTATAATAATTCCTTTTTATAATAAAAATATACCATTAATTTTCGACATTTATTTAACTCAATTTTAGACTTAAATAATAATAATAAAACAGTTTTAAAAAAATTTTTTAATCTTAATTTTAACCATGAGTATTATCAAAAAAGAAGAATTAAAAGCTAAAGGTGTAAAAAAAATTCGCACCATGATTGAAGGATTTGACGAAATAAGTCATGGTGGTATTCCTATCGGTAGAACAACCCTTATTAGCGGTACTTCAGGTACAGGAAAAACACTTTTTGCCGTGCAGTTTCTCTATCATGGTATCAAATATTTTGACTATCCCGGACTATTTATTACCTTTGAAGAATCACCCTATGATGTTATTCAAAATGCTTATAGTTTTGGGTGGGATTTGCAAAGTTTAATTGATGAAGGTAAACTATTTATTTTAGACGCATCACCAGATCCTGAAGGACAAGAAGTTGTAGGAAATTTTGATCTTTCAGCACTTATTGAAAGAATCCAATATGCTGTTAATAAATATAAAGCAAAATTAGTTTCTATTGACTCTGTAACAGCAGTTTTTCAACAGTATGATGCAGCTTCGGTGGTGAGACGAGAAATTTTTAGGTTAGTAGCTCGGTTAAAATTACTTGGCGTTACGTCTGTAATGACCACAGAACGCTTAGATGAATATGGCCCCGTAGCTCGTTTTGGGGTAGAAGAATTTGTTTCGGATAACGTCGTAATTGTTCGTAATGTCCTTGAAGGAGAAAGAAGACGACGTACTTTAGAAATTTTAAAACTACGAGGTACAACCCACATGAAAGGAGAATATCCTTTTACCATAACTGGGGATGGTGTTAATATTTTCCCTCTTGGTGCTATGCAACTAACTCAAAGGTCATCCAATGCTCGTAGCTCATCTGGTATCAAAACCCTTGATGAAATGTGCGGCGGAGGTTTCTTTAAAGATTCCATTATTCTAGCCACTGGTGCAACAGGTACGGGTAAAACTTTATTGGTGAGCAAATTCTTAGAAGAAGGTTGTCGTCAAGGGGAAAAAGCGATTTTATTTGCCTATGAAGAATCAAGGGCGCAATTATCTCGTAACGCTTCCTCTTGGGGTATCGATTTTGAAGAAATGGAACAAAAAGGACTTTTAAAGATATTATGCTCTTATCCTGAATCTACTGGTTTAGAGGATCACCTACAAATGATTAAATCTGAAATAGCAGAGTTTAAACCCAGTCGTATTGCTATCGATTCTTTATCGGCTTTATCCAGAGGCGTTACTAATAATGCTTTTCGTCAGTTTGTCATTGGAGTGACGGGATATGCAAAACAAGAAGAAATTACAGGATTTTTTACTAATACCACAGATCAGTTTATGGGGGCTCACTCCATCACAGAATCCCATATTTCCACTATTACTGACACAATTTTAATGTTACAATATGTGGAGATTCGAGGGGAAATGTCTCGAGCAATCAACGTCTTTAAAATGCGTGGCTCATGGCATGATAAGGGTATCCGAGAATATACTATCAGTAAAGAAGGACCGAATATTAAAGATTCTTTCCGTAATTATGAACGTATTATTAGCGGTTCTCCTAGTCGTATTAGTATTGACGAAAAAACTGAATTATCTCGTATTGTCAAAAATGTTAAAGATAAAACGTCATCCTAATTAGAAATAGTTTCATAGTGTTTTGGTGAGAGTAAAGGCTTAAACATCTACTAATTAGGGGTTGCTGAAAAAGTCTGAGGAAGGGGTAGGGCAAAGGGCAAAGGGCAAAGGTTTTAATGGTTTTGATTTTTGAAATTAGAGTTTGTAACTGTATAATACTACCCTGTTTTTTGAGCAAAAATGCCTAAAACTACGCACTTTTTTATTAACTTAACGATGCCCCAAGCCTTGATTTT
>NZ_JBGSUU010000098.1:0-59797 GCF_041753295.1 Geminocystis sp. | reverse complement strand
TACGAGCGATCGCTCGTCGGCTCTGGTACACAGCACGCCTCTGTGATAATTTAAGAGAGTAATAAAGATACGTGCGCGTAGCGTGCCTTCGGCATCACCTTATCTAAAAATCATACTTTAATTCAGCAACGCCAAAAATCCCTATCCCCCTACCTCCCCTAGAAGTCCAAGCGCACATAGTCCGTATTTTAGACACTTTCACGGAGCTTACAGCAGAGCTTACAGCAGAGCTTACAGCAGAACTTACTATAAGGAGAAAACAATATGAATATTACCGAGAGCAGTTATTAACCTTTGATGATGCAGTAGAGTGGAAGACACTGGGAGAAGTATTTGAATTTAAAAATGGAATAAATAAAGGGAAAGAATTTTTTGGAAGCGGTAACAGTATAATAAATTATACTGATGTTTATAGAAGTAAGAAACTTTTTGAGAGTAACATTCAAGGAAAAGTCATAACTTCAGATTCTGACATCAATAGATATAACTGTAGAATTGGAGATGTATTTTTCACAAGAACATCTGAAACAAAAGAAGAGATTGGATATTCCACAGTTTTATTGTCCGAAATTCCAAAATGTGTTTTCAGTGGATTTTTACTAAGAGCAAGACCACGAACTAAACTTTTATTGCCAGAGTATTGTGCTTATTGTTTTTCTTCAACAAAAATCAGAACAGAAATCATCAGAACGAGTAATGTTACAACTAGAGTAACTACGACAGGTACAATTCTTTCAAAAATAAAAATACCTATCCCTTCCCTTGCCGAACAAGCCCGTATCGTCAGCATCTTGGATAAATTTGATACCCTAACCAACTCCATTACCGAAGGCTTACCCCGTGAAATAAAGTTACGTCAACAACAATATGAGTATTACCGAGAGCAACTATTAACCTTTCCCTAAAGAGGAGACAAAATGAGCGACTCTAAAACCATAGCTGAATCCAATAGCTTCATCATCCTAGAGAAGTACACCAAAATAGACCAACAAGGCTCACACTATCAAAGCGAAAACGACTTAGAAAAGGAACTTATCCAAGATTTAGTCAATCAAGGTTATGAGTACCTCAGCGACTTAATCACCCCAACAAAGATGTTAGCTAACCTGCGTCAACAGTTGGAAAACCTCAACAATGTCCAGTTTTCAGACAACGAGTGGGGTAGGTTTGTGGTGGAATACCTAGACAAACCCAGTGATAACAACATCGACAAAACCCGTAAGATTCATAATGATTACATCTATGATTTTGTCTTTGATGACGGACATATCCAAAACATTTACCTACTAGACAAAAAGACTATTGCCCTTAATAAACTACAGGTTATCAGACAGTTTGAACAGAAAGGAAGCTCACTCAATCGCTATGATGTTACCATCTTAGTCAATGGTTTACCACTGGTACAAATAGAACTCAAAAAACGTGGTGTCGCCATCCGTGAAGCCTTTAACCAAGTACACCGCTACAGTAAAGAAAGTTTTAACATTGACCATTCACTGTTTAAATACCTACAGCTTTTCGTTATCTCCAATGGCACTGATAGCCGTTATTTTGCCAATACCACCAAGCGTGATAAGAATAGCTTTGACTTTACCATGAATTGGGCAAGGGCAGATAATACCCTCATCAAAGACTTAAAAGACTTTACTGCCACCTTCTTCCAAAAAAATACCCTGTTGAGTGTCCTAATACATTACTCAGTATTTGATGTCAGTAATACTTTATTAGTAATGCGTCCTTACCAAATCGCCGCCACTGAGCGTATATTGTGGAAGATAAACAGTGCCTACCAAGCCAAGAAATGGAATAGCACGGAGGGGGGAGGCTATATATGGCACACCACAGGCTCAGGCAAAACCCTAACGAGCTTCAAAGCCGCGCGATTGGCAACTGAACTAGACTTCATTGATAAAGTGTTTTTCGTAGTGGATAGGAAAGATTTAGACTATCAAACCATGAAGGAATATCAACGGTTTTCCCCTGATAGCGTCAATGGCTCTGATAGTACCGCAGGGCTAAAACGTAACCTTGAGAAAGACGATAATAAGATTATTGTTACCACCATCCAAAAACTCAACAACCTCATTAAAGGCGAAAGTGATTTACCTATTTACACCAAGCAAGTAGTATTTATCTTTGACGAAGCCCACCGCTCTCAATTTGGGGAAGCCCAAAAAAACATCAAGAAAAAGTTTAAGCGGTACTACCAATTTGGTTTTACGGGTACGCCTATCTTCCCCCAAAATGCCCTAGGTGCAGACACCACCGCTACAGTATTTGGTCGGGAATTACACTCCTACGTCATTACCGATGCCATTCGGGATGAAAAAGTATTAAAGTTTAAGGTGGACTATAACGATGTACGTCCACGCTTTAAGAGCTTTGAGACAGAAACAGATGAGACTAAACTAACCTCCGCCGAGAATAAACAAGCCTTACTACACCCTGAACGCCTAAAAGAGATTTGTCAGTATATCTTAAAGAACTTCAAACAGAAAACCCATCGCCTACAGACAGGGGGTAAAGGTTTTAATGCTATGTTTGCCGTCAGTAGTGTAGAGAGTGCTAAGTTATATTATGACTTATTTAAACGTTTACAGAAGGATAGTGATAAGCCCCTCAAGATTGCCACTATTTTCTCCTTTGCCCCCAATGAAGCCCAAGACGCAGTAGGCGATATTCCTGATGAAAACTTTGAACCGACTGCTATGGATAGCACCGCTAAGGAGTTTTTGAAGACGGTTATTGATGACTACAACCAGATGTTTAATAGCAACTATGGCATTGATAGTAATGGATTTCAAAATTATTACCGTGACCTTGCTAAACGGGTACAGACTCAAGAAGTTGATTTATTGATTGTGGTAGGAATGTTTTTGACAGGTTTTAATGCCCCCACTCTCAACACTTTATTTGTCGATAAAAACCTACGCTATCACGGCTTAATCCAAGCCTACTCCCGCACTAATCGTATTTATGACGCTACCAAAACCTTTGGTAATATCGTTACTTTCCGTAACTTGGAGGAGGCTACCATTGACGCTATTACCTTATTTGGCGACAAGAATACGAAGAATGTGGTGTTAGAGAAAAGCTATCAGGAATATATGGAAGGCTTTACCGATGTAGCCACTGGTGAGGTGAGCAGGGGTTATTTAGCAGTAGTAGCAGAGTTACAGGAACGTTTCCCTAATCCTGATGAGATAGTGAGAGAAAAGGATAAGAAGGACTTTGCTAGGTTATTCGGGGAATATTTACGCACGGAGAATGTCCTGCAAAATTATGATGAGTTTACCCACTTGAAAGCCTTACAAGGTATTGATATAGGTGATACTGAGGCTATAGAAGCCTTTAAAGCTGAGTGTTACCTGAGTGATGATGATTTAGCGACAATGCAAGGGATTAAAATACCGACAGAGCGTACTATTCAAGATTATCGATCGACCTATAACGATATTCGTGATTGGCTACGCCGTGAGAAGTCAGCTAATGAAAAAGCTACCTCCTCTATTGATTGGGATGATGTGGTTTTTGAGGTGGACTTACTGAAATCACAAGAGATTAATTTAGAATACATTTTAGAGTTGATTTTTGAGAATAACAAGAAAGTAAAAGATAAGGCGTTATTAGTAGAAGAAACACGCCGTTTAATTCGGGCTAGTCTAGGCAACCGTGCTAAGGAAAGTTTATTGGTGGATTTTATTAACCAAACTAATTTAGATAATATCCTTAACAAAGAGAGCATTATAGAGGCTTTCTTTGGCTTTGCCCAAGTTGCCCAGAAACGGGAAGCAGAGGAATTGATTAACTCAGAAAATCTAAACCCAGAGGCTACTAAACGTTATATTATTACATCATTAAAACGAGGATACGCCAGTGAAAATGGTACTGAGCTAAATGCAATTTTGCCTAGAATGAGTCCACTTAATCCGCAATACTTAACGAAGAAACAAAGTGTGTTCCAAAAAATTGCTACTTTTGTAGAGACGTTTAAGGGCGTGGGTGGAGAAGTTTGACTTACCCCAATACTGTTTGGTTAGTCGCTTAATTTATTTTGTCCGCCCCTAAATCCCCAATACTGGGGACTTCTAGCAAGTTTAACTCCCCGAAAGTTGGGGCAGGAGGGCTTAACCGAGGAGTATTGTGACTTACTCTGCCTGACACCACTGTTTAACAAAAGCTATATATGATGTTGGTTGGGGAACTTTTGTCAATTACTTAGACTACAAACTAAAAGAAAAAAGTCCCACACCATCAATCTTTGATTTTAGTGTTGGTTAGTTTACTAAATTAACTGCGTAATTCCACCGCAAATAGTTTAGTTAAAGTATCTCGAATTTTGTTATGAATAGGATCAACATCGCTATCTTTAAGAGTACCATCAGGGGATTTATAGACTAAATTAAAGGCTAAACTACGTTTATTTTCTTCCACATTTTGCCCTTTATATTCGTCAAATAATGTGACATCCACTAAAGTTTTACCTCCAGCTTTGCGCATAGCGTTGGTAATTTCAGCTACAGTGAGATTACTTGAGGCAAAGAAAGCTAAATCACGAGCAACAGAAGGATAGCTAGAATAAGGTTTAAAAGTCGGAGTTTTTAAGTATTTTTGACTTAAATAAGCAATTAAAGGCTCTAATTTTAACTCAAATACATAAACACTATCAGGCAAATCTTTCTCTTGTCGTAATTGAGGGTGAATTTGTCCAAAAATACCAATTTTAGTCTTATTTAACCATAAACTAGCAGTACGTCCCGGATGTAAACGATTATCTTCGGAATCCGCTTGATAGGTAATTGGTGCTTTTAAATTATTAAATAAACTCTCTAAAATACCTTTGGCTTGATACCATGTTATGGGTTGTGGTTTACCGCCGAAAGTCCAGATACCATCGGTATATAAATTACCGCCTATAATGCCACCTAGAGCGTCACCTTCACGCTTTTCACCATTTTCTAGCCAAAAAACTCGTCCCATTTCAAAACCCTTCAAATAGCCATTTCCTTGGGCTTGGTTATATTCAAAGGCATTAATTAAACCATCAATTAAGTTACTGCGAAGGGCGGAATATTCACTAAATAAGGGATTAGCAATTTTTATTTGTGCTTTTTCAGGGGAAACTAAGGAATATTGTACTAATTCTGTTAAGCCTAAACCTCTTAAATTGGCGCTGATTTGTCGTTGAATTTGCACCTGTGAGGATAAATAACCTACTTGGGATTGAGAAGGTAAAGTATCGATAAAATGATCATAACCGTAAAGTCTAGCTACTTCTTCAATTAAGTCAATTTCTCTTTCTAAATCACGATAGCGATAATTTGGCACGGTGACAAGCCAGATTAAAGGAGATTGGGTTTTTACTTCTAATAGACAACCTAAATCCTCTAAAATTCTTTCTACATCTTCTTTTGGAATATCTACTAATGCTTTTTTTCCACTTTCGGAAGGGGATATTTGCCCACTTTTTAAGGGAGGGTTAGGGAGGGTTACTTTACCTAATACTTGATGAATACGATTAAGTCTTAATTCGATAGTATTGGTTAATTTTTCGGGGCGATTATCGGCGATAACTTGATTGGTAACGTTACCTTGGGCTAAATCTTGAATCAAAAAAATAGCACGATTTAAGGCTTTTTCTAATTCTACTTGATTAACTCCTCTTTCATAACGAGTAGAGGCTTCCGTGCGAATACCTTGACTTTTGGCACTTCTACGAATAGGCACTGGCTCAAATAACGCCCCTTCGAGTAAAATATTTTGAGTATTGTTATCTACTTCGCTATCTTCACCACCCATTACACCAGCTAAGGCGATAGGTTGATTGTTAGCAGTAATAAGTAAATTTTGTGTTTTTAAGTCTCGTTTTTGCCCATCTAAAGTGGTTAATGTTTCATTTTCAGTGGCAAAACGCACTCCGATAGTTAAATCTTGACTTTGTGCAATGTTTTGCAGTTTTTCTCTATCAAAAGCGTGTAAAGGTTGTCCCCATTCTAAGAGAATATAGTTAGTTATATCCACAATATTATTTATCGGGCGCACTCCTGCTGATTCTAAACGCCATTGTAACCATTGAGGAGATGGTGCTATTTTCACATTTTCAATGATTATACCAATATAAGCCGTACAAGCTGATGTTTCTTGAATGTCAACCCCCCTTAATCCCCCCTTAGCAATGGGGGAAACCGTGTCAACATATTTTAATCTTTCTTGAGATTCCTCTTCTACATAGGAAGGGTTGGAGGAAGCCGTTTCAATTCCCATTAATCCTCCTTCAACATGGGGAAGACAAGGACTTTTTCCCGTTAAAGCGGCTACTTCCCTCGCAATTCCCACCATACTTAAAGCATCGGCACGGTTTGCGGTAGCGGTTACATCTAAAATAACGTCATCTAAGCCTAAAATCGGGCGAATATCCTCACCTACTTGGAAATCTCCTTCTAAGATTTTAATTCCTTCGCTTTCCTTCGCCAAGCCTAACTCTGCTAATGAGCATATCATGCCTTGACTGTCAACTCCTCTTAACTTCGTCGGTTTAAGTTTTAAGTCAACTTTTGGTAAATAACTCCCTAAAGTGGCAACGGGTACAAATATATCTTTTTTGACGTTAGATGCACCACAAACTATCTGTGATAAAATTTCTTTACCAATATCTACTTGACATACACTTAGTTTATCAGCATTGGGATGGCGATCGCACTCTATAACCTTACCAACTACGACACCATCAGCCCAACTTCTTCTGTCTTCGGTGTCTTCCACTTCAAAACCAGCGATAGTAAGAGTTTTTGCTAATTCTTCAGGGGTAATGGTGATGTTAACTAATTCTTTTAACCAATGGAAAGAGATACGCATTTTAAAATATCGAGTGATTATAAATAAGCTAATCTCCTATTATCAATCAATTTCAGTCTTGAGTAAACAGCAGATAAGATAAAATTAATGTTATGAGTAATTAATACACATCAAAAAATCTTTTTTCATTTTTAATTATTATGACTAATTTAAAAAATACAATTAACGTCATTATTCATGCAGGTGAAACACAAGGTTATGTTGCAGAATGTTTAGAAATTTCCGTTGTCAGTCAAGGATTAACATTAGATGAAACGATTAAAAATATTCAAGAAGCGGTTAGTTTACATCTTGAAGATGAAGATTTAACAGAATTTGGCTTAACAGAAAAACCATCTTTAAAAATTAATTTAGAAATGCTAATACAATATGCCTAAAATTAAACAATTATCAGGAAAAGATGTTATTAAAATTCTGCAAAAATTTGGTTTTGAAATTCATAGTCAAAAAGGAAGCCATATTAAACTCCGTAGAATTACGATGAAAGGAAAAGAAACATTAACTATTCCTAATCATAAACAATTAGATATGGGTACTTCTCAGGTTATATTTAAACAGGCTTGTCAATATATTTCTGAATCAGAATTATTTGATTATTTTTATATATAAAGTTAAATTATTCTCAAGGTCAAATTTAGTGAAAAATTATTTTTTATGGCTCTACTACTTCTCATCGTGATAAATTATGTCTAAAAAAAGGTGTCAGGTATCAGGTAGCAGGTATTAGGTTAAATTCAAACTTTTAATTTATAATAATTGCATTTTTAAAGTACTCAAAGCCATACTGATTAAAGTTTACATTAATTATTTTATATTAATTTATTCCCTGTTAATATTTAATTTGGAAAGGTTTAAATTATGGGCGGTAATTTGTGCTAAATCTGCTAAATTATCAATTTTATCGACATAAGGAAAACAACCTAAAATCGGTACTTGAGTTAAAGATTCTATCAGTTGTTTTGGTGTCCAATTATTAATATCTTCTTCATTACAAGGATTGACGCAATTTAAAACAATACCTTTAAGTTTCACTTTGTGATGTTTCGCTAAAGCAACATTCGCCACCGTATGAGCGATCGCCCCTAATTTCACGGGAACGACTAAAATAGTTTCTAAATGCCAATTACCAGCTAACTGTGCAATGGTTAAATCATGGGTAATAGGTGAGCCTAAACCCCCTAAAGCCTCCACTAAAAGCAAATCATGGCTTTGTTGCAACTTAAGTAAACTTTGCCAAATAACGTTTAAATCAATGAATTTTCCTTCTAAATCTGCTGCTAGGGGGGGGGCTAGGGGTGCATTAAAACGTAAAGGAATCACCACGTCATCAAAAAATTGCTGATAAAACTCACCATCTCCCTCTACTCCTGTTTGTAGTAACTTCATTAAACCAACTTTTAACCCTGAAAAATATTGCTGATAATAAGCCCTTAATGCAGTGGTAATGATGGTTTTACCCGCATCAGTATCAGTGCCAGAAATTAATAAAGTTTTCATAAAAGAAATGATTGAGTATCAACTAGAAAAAAATTGCACAAAAAGTTGACTTATATTGTAGATTATAATGATAATGTTAATATATCCTATGTAATAAAAGGGTAAAAAAATCAATAAATTAGTACTTAATATTAAGAGGTTAAAGAACTTGTCGTGAGTAATTCTGCCACTTTAACACTCAGTCCGATGTTGCAACAACAAGTATCGGATCACAACCGTTTAAGATTATTTTCCGGTTCAGCCAATATAGGACTCGCTACGGAAGTAGCACGGTATCTAGGCATGGATTTAGGTCCGATGATTCGTAAAAGATTTGCAGACGGAGAGTTATACGTCCAAATTCAAGAATCCATTAGAGGTTGTGATGTTTATTTAATTCAACCTTGTTGTAATCCTGTCAATGATAACCTGATGGAGTTGTTGATTATGATTGATGCTTGTCGTAGAGCGTCAGCACGGCAAATCACCGCAGTGATACCTTATTACTCTTATGCTAGAGCAGATCGTAAAACCGCAGGTAGAGAGTCGATTTCAGCCAAATTAGTAGCTAACCTCATCACTAAAGCAGGAGCCCATCGAGTTTTAGCAATGGATTTACACTCGGCACAAATTCAAGGCTATTTTGACATTCCTTTGGATCATGTTTATGGTTCTCCCGTAATTTTAAATTATCTTCACCACAAAAACTTAGAAGACTTGGTAGTTGTATCTCCTGATGTTGGCGGTGTAGCTAGAGCGAGAGCTTTTGCGAAAAAATTAAATGATGCACCTTTAGCTATTATTGATAAACGCCGTCAAGCCCATAACGTGGCGGAGGTAATGAATGTTATTGGTGATGTCAAAGGTAAAAACGCAGTTTTAGTTGATGATATGATTGATACTGCGGGTACTTTATTAGAAGGTGCTAGACTTTTAAAGAAAGAAGGGGCAAATAAAATTTATGCCTGTGCTACTCATGCAGTCTTTTCAGGTCCAGCAGTTTCTCGTCTTTCTAGTGATGTATTTGAAGAAGTTATAGTTACTAATACTATTCCTATTCCCATTGATAATCATTTCCCCCAATTAAAAGTTTTATCCGTAGCTAATCTTCTAGGGGAAACTATCTGGCGGATTCATGAGGATAGTTCTGTTAGTATTATGTTTCGTTAATTATTTTACCTTGTTTTTGTCGATTGCTCACAATCATTAAATTGATTTTAAGCGATCGCCTTTTTTTGATAATTTATTTATAGCTTAAAATATGTCAGCAGGATCAGCAGATTTTAATTTATTAACGGCAATCGCCCCAGATAAAAAGCACATAATAACTGTTAAAATAAACACTAATATAGCTAAATCTTTTGTCATAATAATGGGTAAACCAGTGGCTTTTGCTGCTTGATAATAAAGGAAACTAGAGACACCAAAACCGGGAATAAAACCAAGACAAGCGAGAAAAATTGCTTCTTGAAAAACGAGAATCAAAAGATAAGAATTATCGTAACCCATAGCTTTTAAAGTAGCATATTCAGGTAAATGATCTGCAACGTCAGTATAGAGAATTTGATAAACAATAACAATACCGACAACTAAACCCATACCAGCACCAAGGGTAAAAATAAAACCAATAGCGGTGCTACTTTCCCAATAATTCTTTTCATAATTCATAAATTCTTCCCTAGACAAAATTAAAACATCACCGCCATTTAATTTATTTTTTAAACTGTTAATAACAGTGGTATTATTAGCATTTTTATCAAGTTTAATTACCCCAATATCAATTAAACCTTTATTACGATTAGGAAATAACCTTAAAAAGTTTAAATCGCTAGTAATTAAGTTACCATCCGCACCAAAAGTTGCACCAATAGTAAATAATCCACCTACTTTTACTTGTCTGCTATCTATTTCTGTTTTAACTTCTTTTTCTTGTAAATAAAGTTCAGAAATATTACCAAATTCTGGGCGAGATTCTTGATCAAATAATACCACGTCAGGTAATTTTAATTGATCTAAATTGTCCGTTACTCCCGATAAATTAAATACTCCTTGTTTCGGATTAAAACCCACTACCATAATTTGTCTAGTATTTTTATTCTCAGGGTTTTTCCAAATACTAAAACCAATATAAATAGGATTAATGGACTCTACACCATCGACTCCTAAAGCCTCATATAAACGACGAGAAGAAAAACTTTTCATAGCTATTAAAGCATCAGATTGAGGACTAATTAAGAAAACATCTCCTTCGATTTTTTCATGTAATCTAACAGAACTATTTAATAAAGCAGACTTAAATCCTAACTGCATAAACATTAAAATATCGGCAAATCCAATCCCCGCTAAAGCGATTAATAAACGGATTTTTTCTCTACTTAATTGTAGCCAAGCTAAAGGTATTTTCATAATTGGTAAGAATTGTTTATTATATTTATAGAAAGTCAAAAATATTTAATCACTTAAAGAAATTTCAGCGATTATTTGAGCATAAATTAAATTACTAATAATGTCGTTATTTTCAGGATTAATGGCAATTTTTACTTCTACTACTCTAGCATCAACACTGGCGGCTGGATCTGTTTCTAATACGTCTTTTTTACCTATTTTTGAGCTAATTTCGATAACTTTACCTTTTAAAGTCTCATTAAAGCTATTATTATCACTTTTAATCGTAGTTTCTTGTCCTAGCTTAATTTTACTAACATCACTCTCATATACTTCTGCTATTGCTACCATTTGTGTGGTATTCGCCATCTCCACAACTCCTGTAGCGTTATCAACGTTTTCCCCTTCCCTTGCCATAATTTCGAGAATAGTGCCGTCACTAGGTGCTTTAATGAGGGTTAAATCTAACTCAATGTCTGCCTGTTTGACTAATGCCATGGCTTTATTTATTTGCGCTTGGGATTGGATAACATCAACCTCTCGAATTTCCCTAATTTCCCTTAATTTAGCCTCTCCTTCCGCAATTTTTTTGGTGAGGGTATTTACCTGTTGAGTGGTGAAGGCTTCCGCTTCTCTAATTTCTTCTGTTACCGTTGAAATAGTTTTTTGATAACTTGCTAAGGCTTCTTGATAACTTTGAGTCACAGTATCAAAAGTTAGTTGTTTTGACTCCAAATTTGACTCGGAAATGACTCCATCTTGTGCCAATTCTTGGTAACGTTGTAATTCTGATTGAGCATTTTTTACTTCAGCCTTAAATCTTTGAATATTAGCTTCTTTTTCGGCTTTTTCCGTAGATAATTGAGCATTTAATCGAGAAATTTTAGCTTTATTGGTAGCAATTATGCCATTTAATTCCGCTTTTAAACTCTCAATAGCTGATTCTTGAGCTTTGATTGTACCTTCCTTTGCTCCTGCTTGTATAATTGCTAAATTAGTTTGGGCAACTTTTACTTCTTGCTTGGCAGTTTCTAACTCAGCTTTTTTGCTATCAAAATCCGTAGTAATAGCAATAATATCACCTTTTTTTACCTTATCTCCTTGTCTCACTAATAAGGTTTTAACTTTTGCACCAGCCATTGTCGGTGTAGAAATTACTTTTATAACTTCCCCCAAAGGTTCAATTCTACCTAAAGCGGTGACAGATTTTTCCCTCACTTTAGAGGTAATCGGAGAAGGAGAAGTATTATTTGTGACACCTAATTTTTGATTTAGATATATTCCTGTCACTATAACAATAACAGCTCCTAAAATTCCCGTAACCACAGCGATTTGTTTACCATTTTTTGCCAGAAAGGATGTTGATTCGCCCATATTCCCAAAAGTTAGACTAGACTGTATAGTATGATTATATACTATAGTTTTAATAATTGACAATTATTATTTTATAATTCATTTATTTAAAATCAAAAATTATGCCCTAATTATCTATTATTTATAATAATCAAAATTATTTGTCTATATTAATTATTTAAAAAAATGATATTAAGCTATCAACAAAAAAAAACAGAAGCGAAAACGAAACAAATTTTAAAAGGTGCTTTATCTCAATTTTTAGAGTATGGTTATTTAGGTACAAGTATGGATAAAATTGCTCATCATGCTGGAGTTTCTAAACAAACTTTATATAGTCATTTTGGAGATAAAGAGACTTTATTTAAGGCTTTAATTTATGAAGTTGCTACCCAAAAATTTCAATTAGTTTGGGCAAAACCTTTAGAGGGAAAACCAGAAATTGTTTTAAAAGAATTAGCACAAAGAATTATTAATGAAGTTAATGATCCACAATATTTAGCTTTTATACATATTATCGTTACTGAAGCAAAAAGTTATCCTGAATTAGGAGAATTATTTTTAGAAAATGTCGCTAAACCAGCTATGAATATTCTTACTAAATATCTCGATGATTGTCCTGATTTAAACTTAACAGATTCTGAAGCAATTGCTCATATTTTTGTTAATAGTTTAATTCATCATATTTTAACTCAAGAAATATTACAAGGAAAAAAAGTTATACCTATTAGTAATGATAGAATAGTTAATAATTTAATGATTATGATTAAATTTAATCAAGAAAATATCAAAATAAAATAAAAAAAGTTATAATTAGCTCATAATTTAATTATAATAAAAAAATTATCATTACAATTTATAATATCAAAAACTAACTCAATAAATTAAACTTTATTATGGCTCAAAAATCCAACAATAATCGTCAAGAATTAGACATTAATTTTCCTACAGTTTTGACAGGGGCATTACTATTAACTATTATTATTTATCTCTTATTTTTACCCTTCAAAGAATCTTATGTCGGTATTTTATTATACCAAAGAGGATTTACACAATATTTAACAGTATTTTTTGCTTCTTTAGTAGTAATAATTACGGTTAATAAATATTTAAAAATTAAAAGAGAAGAGAAGATTTTAAAAAAGATTGGATTACCTGAAAAAATTTCTTTTGATAATTATAAATCCGCACAATTAATTCATCTTCAAGAAGATTTTGCCAGAAATTATAGTATGGTAACGAGTAGATTAGCAAGAATTTTAAGCGCTTATATTAACTCTGGAAGTCGCAAAAGTGTCACAGAATTAGCCTTAGATGATGCTTCTTTTTACCTTACTGCGTCAGAGTCTTCTTATACCTTACCACGAATTTTAGTCTGGGCAATTCCTTTATTAGGATTTATTGGCACAGTTTTAGGTATTAGTAGTGCCGTTAATGGTTTTTCAGGGTTTTTAGATAATAGTGCAGAAATTGAGCAAATTAAAGAGGGAATTGGCACTGTTACCAGTGGTTTAGCTATTGCTTTTGATACCACTTTATTGGCACTTTTGTTAAGTGTTATTGTCATGATTCCTTTAGTCTTAATTGAAAAAATGGAATCACAATTATTACTAGCTACTGATATTTATATTAATGATTATATTTTACCTCGATTAAAAGAAAAAAATGACTCAGAAAAATCTATCTTAAATAGTGAAATATTAATTAAAACTGTTACAGATGCTATTGATAATAAATTACCGACAAAAGAGGAGTTAATTCAACCAATAAAAGATGCTTTACCTTCTCCTCAAGACTTAATTAATCCTGCGGAAATTTATGCTAAAGAAGCAGCTAAAAATTTAGTAGAAGAAATTATTAAACAATTTAAGGAAATTAATCATCAAGAATTAGAATTAATAAATAATATTAAAGATATTAATCAAGTAATTTTAAAAGATAGAGATAATTTTTTACAAACTTTTGGACAACAGAATGATTTAAACCAGTCTATTATTACTAATATTAAAGAATTAGTTGATTTAGTGAGAGAAAATAATCAGGTAAATAGTAATAGTTTAAATGAAAAAACTCAAGTTATTAGTAATGAATTAAATAAAGCCGCTTTAAGCCTAGAAGAAAAAGTTATATCTTTAGAAAAATCTAGTGCTAAAATTGCCGAACTTAATCAGTTACAATCTAGTTTAGAGAAAGTTGTTGAGGTATTAAATAACGTAGGAGAAATGCAAAAAACTTTAGTTAATGTACAAGATAAAATAACTCTTTTACAACCTACTTTACAAGACTTAAGTAAGCCTAGAGTTATCAGATTAGTTGAACAAATTGAACAATAAAACTATTAATTATTAACTACTATTATTATCTAATTTTTAAAAATGCGCAGACAATTAAAATCAAATAAAATAGAAATGGAATTATTCCCTTTTTTATCTATTCTAGCTTGTACTATTGGGAGTTTAATTTTACTTATAATTGTCATTAGTACAGAAACATTAAATACTAATCCAGAAGTAACAATTATTGCTAAAACTGACGGAAAAGGAATAAATCAAAAAAAACAACCTCGTTATATTGAATGTAAAGAAGACGGAGTTGTTATCTATCCTAGTCAAGAATTTATACCCAAAAATAAACTTAGTAACAGTGATTCTAAATTACTAAATTTTATTGCAAATATTAGAGCAAATAAAGATAAAGAATATGTTATTGTAGCAGTTAGACCAAAAGGAATTGAGGTTTTTCAACAAGTAAGAGATTTGATTGAAAAAGAAAAAATTGATATAGGTTATGAGCCCATAGAAGAAGGTTGGACTTTAAAAGTTCAATAGTCAAAAATACGATAACATTAATAATATCATGAGACCTAGAAGAATTAGAAAAAAAAATCATCCCGGACAAAATTTAGATTCATTTTTAGATATATTGACAAATACCGTAGGAGTATTGATGTTTATTGGTTTATTTGTCAGTTTATTAGCAGCAGAAGCAGGTACAATTATTAGGACACCTTTACGCTCACAAACCAACAAACAACCTCTTTTTTTTGAAGTAAGAAATAACAAAATTTTTTCCTTAAATGATCCTAAATTAGATAGCGAAATTAATCAAGTATTAGCAACTTTACCTAATTGTAAAACCCCTGATATTCCCAAAGATATTCCTTCTTATTTATACAGTTTTTATCTACAAGAAATACAAGATTATGAGCAATGTATTAAGACTAGAAATATTAAACTCGATAATTTTTATTATGATAACGGTGATTATTTAGTTAGTTTTACTGAAGATGGGGCATTAAAATATGAAGCTAATTCTTCATCTCAAGGAGAAGATTCTAAACAATTAAAAATGACTAACTCTAACTTTATTAACACTTTAAAACAATTAAATCCTGATGTTAATTATATCGCTTTTATTGTACGTCCTGATAGTTTTGAAACTTTTAGAGTTGCGAGGGAAAAGGCTTGGAGTATTGGTTATGAAGTAGGATGGGAACCTTTCGCCCAAGATAAAATTTTAGTTTTTGGCTCTGGAGGGCGTTCAGTGGGAGTACAATAGATAAATAGTAATGGTTAAGGAGTGATAAATTGAGAATAAACTATATAAGTAAATAGCCAAGATTAATTGTATGTTTACTTTGACACTCATGCACTTATAGAAGAATGGGAGAGGCAAAAAAGATTATGAGTTATTTTCATTAATTTTAAACTCCACAATCTATTTTACTTTAGTAGTTAAAATTATTTACTGCTGGTTTTCAGAAATATTATTGAGAGGAGAATTATTTGACTGAGAAATTTCTAAATGATGCCCATAACGTAAGGCAAAACCGAATCCGAAACCACCAAAACTAAATACTATACTGGTAATGATAATTAATTGTTTAAAAATTGTTAAGGATTTTTGTTTTTGTTTTTCGGGAATGTCATCCATGTTTATTTTTTTCTTAATTGAAACATTTTTTATCATCTGAGATGAAGACAATTCTAAATTAGGAGAATTAATTTTAAGAGTAGATTTAGTCACTGTATTTGATATTTTCCCCTTCATAAAAATAATAAATAAAATTTTTTAGTGTTTAATGGTTAGTTAATTCTTAAAAGTAAATAATTTTACTAACAAGTAATAATAGCTAAAATCTAGCCAAAAGTGGGATTATTATAATCAAATTAGCAAAGAGGATAATTTTTCAGGATAAAATCTTTTGCCTCAAGAGTATTATTAATCTTACCATCTAAAAATAAAGCCTGTACTGTTGTCAATATTTGTTTATATTTTTGACTAGGTTTATAACCTAAATCCCTCAAATCATTGCCATTAAAAGGGAATTTTATCTTATTCCATGTCATCAAATAACACCAAATAGTTTTTCTAATGTGTTTATCATTTTTTACCGCAACAAGTAAAAGAGTCAAAGGTTGGTAATTTGATAAGAATTTTACCTTTTCACTAATAGATTGACAAGTGGATAAAGTATTTTTAATATTTTCCTCATTAATTGACAAATATTTAAGTCTTTGGATACTGTCTTTAGGTAATTGTAAATTTTCCGCTACTTTCACCCCTTCCATAAAAGAAGCCAAAATAATTTCTAATCGTAATAACCAACAAGTAACGGGAGGATTTTGTCCATCTAAATGATAGTATCTTAACCAACGATCTAAACAACGAATTTGCCACCATAACTGGGGAGTTAATTGACAATTTTTGTGCAAACAAGTTAAAGCGCCCACTTCTTGCAATAATTTTAAAGCTGGTTTCCAATACTGCGCTTGAAGAATATAGTTTAATTCCGCTTTGAGACGAGTAGTTAAAGCTGGAATAGAGGTTTTTTCTGAGGAGACTCTTTCATATATGCCACTAGAAATAGCATAGTTAATATATTCTCTGGTTTCTGATTCAATAATAAAATTTAGTCTTACAGCAAACCTTACTGCCCGAAAAATTCTGGTAGGATCTTCTATAAAGCTATTAGGATGTAAAACTCTGATAAAATTTGAGCGTAAATCTTTTAAACCGCCAAAAAAATCTAATAATTCCCCTCCACGAGGATGAGTAAGACGCACAGCTAAAGCATTGATGGTAAAGTCTCTACGGTATAAATCTTGACGAATTGAGCTCGATTCTACCACAGGATTAGCCGCAGGATAAGGATAAAATTCCGTGCGCGCGGTGGCAATATCTACCCATAATGAGCCTAAATTCTCGTCTTTATGCCATAATAATGCAGCAGTTTGAAATTCCCCATGAATACTTAAACGTGCTTGAGGATAAATATTTTGCAAGGATTTAGCTAACTTTACCCCAGCCTCAGTAATTGTCGATTGATGAAAACCATCTACCACTAAATCAATATCCTGCAAAGAAAGAGTATCGCAAGATGAGGTTAATAATAAATCTCTTACACCACCACCCACCAGATAAAGATGCCAACCTTGAGTTTGTGCATAAGTTGCCGCTTGTTGTAATAATTTCCAGATAGGGGGATGTAAATGTTTTTCAAAAGAAGGTAAAAGACAAGAAAGTAGAGGTAAAGTATCTTGAGAAGGAGAATCATTGAGACGAAATTGATGAAGATGTCGTAAAATATCCGTGCGCGTCACAATACCTAATAACTCATTGTTTTCCATTACTGGTAATCTACCAATATCATTATTTACCATTAAACTTTGAATATCAGGAAAAGAAGTTTGAGGGTGAATTTTTTGGACATTTTTCGTCATATAACCTTTTACAGGTGCATGAGAAAAGCCATGATGTAAAGCTAAATCAATATCTCGGCGAGAAATTACTCCCACTAATTCCCCTTTTTCCGTCACCACAAATAACCCTGAATGCCCATAACGGAGTAAAATTCGTTGTGCTTTTTCGATGGTAAGGTGAGGAAGAATTGTGCGCACAGGAGATGACATTAAATCTCTAGCCACCAGAGGAAAAGGAATTAAATCTTTAATCTGAGTCAAAAGATTATCAATTATTTCGTGAGGATTATCACAACGTAAATTAAAAGAAGCTGCACTACTATGACCTCCTCCGCCAAAATCTGTAAAAATAGAAGCTAAATTCACCGAATCTATACCACTACGCCCAATTACCGTTAATTTTCCTTTTTTCTTTTCTTCCGTTTCCGAAAAAATCTGTTTAGACTTGACACTATAACCATAATAATGTCCTAATAAAAAAACATCAACTTCCGTTAAATCTCTAATTCTTCCTGCTAAATTCGACAATCCCGCCATAAAATTAGGAGTTTCTAATAATATCCATCCCACACAACAACCGTTAATAATTTCTGTTTGTAAATTCTTTAAGGCTTGGGGCAACAACTGCTGTAACGATGGTGCTAAACTTGGTTCAACATATTCTCCTATGGTGCGAAGATTTATTCCTTGAGTCATCAACCATGCCAAGGCTAAAGCATCACGAGAAGTAGTCTGTTCGTAAGTGAGTGAACCAGTATCCACATGGATTCCTAATGCCATTACCGTGGCTTCGATGGTATTTAGGGTTAAAGATTTTTCTTGTAAAAGTTCGCAAATAATTGTGGCACTAGAACCAACTTTTTCGATATATTTAAAAGTAGCCCTGATATTAACTTCGTTTTCAAGATGATGATCGTAAATAGTTATGGACTCTATATTCTCTAGCTCTAACCATTCTGTAGCTTTTCCTAAACGACTAGAATTTTGAGTATCCACAATAAATAAATTTCTAATTTTTTGAGGATTAACACTACGAAACTCCATTAAAGCTAATTCATCTCGATGTAAAGCTAAAAAATTTTTCACCGAAGGATGTGCGCCCCCCGTTAAAATGATTTTCGCACCTAAATGTAATTTAGTTAAACCTACTGCCGCCCCTAAAGCATCGAAATCCGCCGTTTGATGACATAAAATTAAATCCATACTTTATTTATGTAATTGATCATTGACAATTATTTCTAACCTTAATTATTGATAACTTTGTGCTAGTTTTTCTAAAATACGAGGTTTTAATCGTTCAAATTCATCTCTTAATCTTTTACGACTAACTTTTGCATCCCCTTCAGGAGTGGGAATAGTAGTGTTTTTAATCCATTCTTTCATAATGGTACATTGATTAGAGGCGATGGTAGAAATCATACTATGTTGACATTTTTCAGGCTCTTCTAAAGCAAAAAAGAGAATTTTATAACTACCTAGTTGAGATAAAGCAGAAACTACTTGTCTTGCGCTTTCTGTTTTTAAGTCTAAGTAACAAGGTAGCCAACGGGGGCCATGGGTGGGATTATAAATAACTGTAATCCACAAAATCATGGGATGAGGTGAACTTAAAAAAAGAAATTGATTATAACGAATACTAACTATACGATTTAAAATATCTTGTTTATCTAACATTACCCATAAACTAGGGTAGTTTTCTGTTTCTGTATTAACAATGCGAGGAAAAACAATTTTTTGTAAAGGTTTATTTTTAGGCCATGTTAATTTTGTGTCTTTAGTCGGTTTTACTTCAGATTTTTTTTGAGTTGGAGTAACTTTGGCTTGAGAAACTTCTGTTTTATCTTTATCCGCAACAATGGTTTCTTGACTTGAATAACTGGTTTTTTGTTGATTATTGCGTTTATATTCTTTTTCTAATCCTTCGATGACTTTTAAGATTTCAGCTACGGTTTGTGGGCGTTTATCTCTGGATTTCGCCATACACTTCATGATGATATTTTTTAATTCTGAAGGTATTTTTAGATGTGCTTCAAAAGGGCGAGGCTCAAAATCATGATGGGCTTTATACCATGCACCAAAAGATGATGTTTCTGGCAAGATGGGCATTTCTAGGGTTAACATTTCGTACATCATTACCCCTAAACTATAAATATCTGAACGATTATCTAACTCTTTTCCTTCCATTTGTTCGGGGGAGCAATAAGCTAAAGTTCCCATAAATGAATGAGTTTGAGTTGCATTTGCTTGTACTAATTTGGCAATACCAAAGTCTAATATTTTGACTAATTCTCCTAATGTGGGGTCTTCCATTACCAAAACATTACTAGGTTTAATGTCTCGATGTACCACTTGACATAATTCTTTGTGTAACATTATTCCACTGTGAGCGGCATCCATCCCTACGCAAATCTGACGAGTAACATAGAGAAACCTTTTTAGTGCCATGGGTTGAAATTTAATAATATCGCTTAAACTTTGCCCTTCTAAAAACTCCATCACATAGTAAGGGATTTCATTTTCATCGATACCATAATCTCTTACTCGAATGATATGAATACTTTTTTCTCCTAACAATGCACTTATAGTTGCTTCAATTTCAAAGCGACCACGCATTTTATCGTTAAGTAAGGTTTGGGAGAGGAATTTAATGGCCACCGTTACCCCACCTAATACTTGATCTTCAGCTCTATATACCTGCCCCATTGCCCCAGAGCCAATTAACTCAATCAGTTGATAACGATTTGCTAGTATCCGATTTTCTTTTTTCCCTAAACTCATGATTTAACTTCAATATCAAATCTTATCTATTATTATTTTGACTTATATATTCACTTTTTACCCACGACGTTCTAAAATTCCTTCTAAGGTATTTAAAAGATGATTTCCCGCCATCATCCCACTGGTGAGATGGTAGGTATTTTCGTCTAGGCAAAAATACGTTTCAAAGCCATTTAAACGCCGATTATCTCCTAATATCCAATATCTTTTGATAATTGAATCATTGGTTAACCAACCTTCTCCTTCTATTTTCTCAAAATCACTTCTTTTTAATACATAAGCATACTGATTTTTATTGGCAGGTAAAAATCCTTTATATTCAAAGGTTATATCTTGGCGATCGCCACTAAGAAAAACAATTTTAGTTTTCATAATGAACCAGTTAGATTGATCCCAAGTGATAATAATAGCACCTTTAAAAAGGCTAGATTTTTGATTTTTATCTAACCATGTACCTTTAATAATCCAACTGCCTGATTCTAAAAGAAAACTATGGGTCATGAAATTATGAGAGAATAAGAAGAAAATTTGTTTTGTGACTTATGAACATAACAACAATATACAGAAAAAATGCTACTTTAAAAATAAATTATTAAACTTCTTTCATTTCTGTAGGTAATAGTAAAAAAAGGAAAAAAAAGAGATTTTTGTAATAAATGTTATTTCGTTTTCGATAGTTAATAGTTGATCACAATTTAAGAAAATTTAGCTCATGATTTCAGTACGTTATATTTTACTTTCAGTTTTGCTAGTTTTGGTAAATGGTTGTAGCACAAATAAGGCTTTAGAATCTCGTTTTGCTCCCCTTCAGCCTAAAAACCCTGATGAAATAAAGACGGAAGTATCTCCTACAGTAGAAACCCCTAAAAATACTTCAGAGGTTAAATTGCCTGATAATTTTCCGAAAGAGATACCTATTTATACTCAAGCAAAATTAGTGAGTGTTGACGGAAAACAAACAAATTGGACATCTTCAGATCCGCTAAACTTAATTACAGAGTATTATCAACAAGAATTAATTGCACAAAAATGGACAATATCTCAAAAAGAAGATAATTTAATTATTGCCACAAAACCAGACAGCAATGAATCAATTAAGTTGTCTTTAACTCCTCGTAATGGTGAAACGGAATTTACTCTTTTCTATGAATCGGCAGCGGAAATTATTGCCAATCCAGTTATTCCTGAGAATAATAATACTTTACCTTCTACTGTTACCAATGTGAATGAATCTTCTTCTAGTCTTGATGAATTAGTGAGATTAAATATTATTTCTTCTACGGAAAAATTAAATCCTTATCAACCGATTACCCGTCGAGAATATGCTCGTTGGTTAGTTAAGGTAAATAATCTTTTATATGCTGATGTAAATAGTAAATTAATTCGTCTTGCTAATCCTCAAAGTAAGCCAATTTTTACCGATATTGCCCAGAATGATCCTGATTTTGCCATAATTCAAGGTTTAGCAGAAGCTGGTTTAATTCCTTCGACTTTAACTCAAGATAGTAATGCTATTACTTTTAAACCCGATACTCCTTTAACCAGAGAAGATTTAATTATATGGAAGTTACCTTTAGATTTTCGACAAAAATTACCTAACGCTACTTTAGATACTATTAAAGAAACTTGGGGTTTTCAAGATGCCGCAAAAATAAAACCTCAAACATGGAGACAATTATATGTTGATTGGCAAAATGGGGAAGAATCGAATATTAGACGAGGATTTGGGTATATAACTCTTTTTCAACCGCAAAAACCCGTAACTTATGAAGAAACTGCTCGAATTTTAAGTATATTTGGCTATCAAGGAGATATTCGTAATCTTCAAGATGTTAAAAACTGAGAAGGGATGAGGAAATAATTATTATTGTTTTAAGATAGGATCTTCAGTTACACTTGAAAAAAATGTTGGTAATATAGTTTAAAAAATTAAATAAAATAATGTTGAAAAAAATTTTTATCACTTCCTTAATGGGTTTACTGCTATCAACGGGGGTAAAACCGACTATAGCGGGTACTGTAGTTGAAAATATCGCTAAAACTGGTACTTTTACGGTGGCTACTCCTTTTAATACAGTGCCTTATTCTTATTACAACCCTGAAAACGAATTAACGGGTTTTTCTATCGATGTCGTCAAATTAATTCATCAACAATTAGAAAAAGAATTAGGGCGTAAAATAGAGCTAAATTTTGTGGAAGTCAATTCTCTTCAAGAAGCGATTCCGAAAATGCTCAGCGGAGAGGCAGATATTGCTTGTAATGCTGTTTTTACATGGGAAAGAGATAAGTATGTGGACTATACTTTGAGATATACTATTTCGGGTATTCGATTACTAATTCCGAAAGGTAAAATACCTAGTGATTCTTCTTTTGCTAACAAAAAAATTGGTATTCCTCCTCAAACCTTTGTTAGAGATGCCATTAAGTTAAATTATCCTAATGCTGTATTAGTGGATGTTAAAAGTTTAGAAGAAGGTACTAATAGTTTAAATCAGGGGAAAATAGATGCCCTAGCAGGAGATAGCATCCTTTTAGATGGTTTTCGTCAACAAGTTAATCCTGATGGATTTGAGCAGTTTCCTCCCTTTGCCGAACCTTCTTTGGCGAACTATGGAGTGGGTTGTATTGTTCCCGAAAATAATTCTGCTTTCTTAAATATTGCTAATTATAGTATTGCGAGAATGATGGAAGGTTATCTAGTTAAAGATGCCGAAATGACTCAATTATTTCAAAAATGGATGGGAGAAAATGGTGTTGTCAATATAGTTAGTAATGAAAGGGTAGAGTTATTCTTTAAAAGTACCATCATTAATCATGAACAAATCCCATTCCCTAAAAAATAAAATTTACTATTGACAAAATATCATGAAAATTTCAAATCTGACGTGGTTGGGTTTTTTCTTAACCCTATCAAGTCTAACTATTTCTTCTAAAATCTTAGCGGTGGATAGTAATAACATCAACCCTAATCACAATATTGAAACTCGTTTAAATCGCATTTCTGAAGCTCTAAAAACCACACAAAATAAGTTACCTGAAAATACTTTAAATTATCCTGATGAAGAAATCTTGTTAGGAGGATTTATCAACGGTGGTGGTGGTTTTCGCAATGCAGCGGGGGGCGGTGGTTTTCTTAATAATCGTGGTGGCAGTGGTTTCCTTAACAATCGTGGTGGTTGGGCTGATGGTGGCGGTGGCTTTTTAAATCGTCGTTATTAATAATAATGACTATAAAAAAAATATTTATCACTTTACTTTTTGATTAATAAATTTATGAAAATAACAAATTTAACATGGTTAGGCTTTTTAATGACTTTATCTAGTCTTGCTATCGTACCTGAAACGAAAGCTTTAAATACAGATAATGTTAATAATTTTGATAATATTACCGAGAATATAGAAAACCGTTTAAATCGTATTTCCGAAGCCTTAAAAATCAGAGAAAAAGACTTACCTCAAGATAACGATATAGAAAATTATCCTGATGAAGAGATATTATTAGGACAATCATTTTTAAATAGTAATAGAGGCGGTTGGGCTAATGGTGGTAGAAATTGGCGCAACGGCGGTAGCTTCTTGAATAGTAACAGAGGTGGTGGTTTTATTAATCAACCCAGAAATTTCCTTAATAATCGTGGTTGGAGAGATGGTGGTGGTTTCTGGAATCGACGTTAATTAGCCCATCAATCTACAATTATGCTCCCCAATACTGGGGACTTTTTGTCTTGATTGTCGCAAACTTAAGAAAATTAATTACTTATTACCTATTACTTTTAAAATGGCCAAGGCAGAGAAACAAATATCAGAAACATTAAAACATACCTCAAAATTTGGACCTATTTCTTTAGTTATTATTCAACCAACTTCTTTTTGTAATTTAGATTGTGATTATTGTTATTTACCTGATCGTCATTTACAAAATAGGTTATCTTTAGACTTAATTGATCCTATTTTTAAAAGTATTTTTACAAGTCCTTTTTTTCAAGATAATTTTACAGTTTGTTGGCACGCTGGTGAACCTTTAACTGTACCAATTTCTTTCTATAAATCTGCTTTTCAACTAATAGATGAAGCTGATAAAAATTATAATAAAACTAATTTTGGATTTAATTATTCCTACCAAACAAATGGTACATTAATTAATCAAGGATGGTGCGATTTTTGGCAAGAATATCCTGTTCATGTTGGTGTAAGTATTGATGGTCCAGCATTTTTACATGATAGTCATAGAAAGAATCGTAAAGGTGGTAATTCCCATGATTTAACTATGCGAGGAATTCGTTATTTACAAAAAAATAATATTCCTTATAATACTATTTCTGTTATCACTGAAGAATCATTAAATTATCCTGATGAAATGTTTAATTTTTTCCTCAAAAATGAGATTTATGATATAGCTTTTAACATGGAAGAAACTGAGGGAGTTAATGAATTAACTTCTCTTAATGGTAAAGAAATTGAATTGCGTTATATCAAATTTATTGAACGTTTTTGGCAGTTAGTAACGGAAAGTAAATCACCTTTTATTGTTAGAGAATTTGAGGTTTTAATCAGCTTAATTTATAGCGGAAATAGACTTAAAAATACTGATATGAATAAACCTTTTGTCATTGTTAATTATGATTATTTAGGAAATTTCTCTACATTTGATCCTGAATTATTATCAGTCAAAACAGAGAAATATGGTGATTTTATTTTTGGAAATGTCTTAACAGATACCCTTGAATATATTTGTGATAGCAATAAATTTAAAGCTATTTATCATGATATTAATGAAGGAGTAAAACTATGTGCTGATAGCTGTAGTTATTTCGGTATTTGTGGTGGTGGTGCAGGGAGTAATAAATATTGGGAAAATGGTACTTTTGCCTCTACGGAAACTCAAGCCTGTCGTTATCGTATCAAAATTTTAACGGATGTTTTAGTCACTGCCATGGAAAAATCTCTTAAGATTATCTCTTAATTATTTTCTCAAAAACTTTGCTAATAAAACAATAAATTTTTCTGTTTTTCTATTCCTATCTAATTATCAATAAATTCTTAATAATTACTATCTCAAAAATATCTATTTATTTAATTATATATTCTTCATAATTAACGTTTAATTTTATGCAAACTGTTGATTGGGTTGTTATCGTTGTCTATTTAATTATCACTATGGCAATCGGTATCTATTTATCGGGTAAAGCATCGAAAAGCCTCGAAGATTTCTTCTTGTCGGGGCGATCGCTTACATGGTGGTTAGCGGGTACAAGTATGGCTGCGACTACGTTTTCAATTGATACACCTTTGTATATTTGCGGGATTGTAGCAACAAGGGGTATTGCTGGTAATTGGGAATGGTGGAGTTTTGGCATAGCTCATGTTGTCATGATTTATATTTTTGCACGATTATGGCGTAGATCAGAAGTTGTAACTGATGCAGAACTAACAGAGCTACGATATGGCGGAAAAATGGCAGCAATTCTCCGCGCTACGAAAGGATTTTTATTTGCTGTACCCATTAATTGTATTGGTATAGGTTACGCAATGTTAGCGATGGTAAAAGTAGTTACAGCATTGCAATTATGGGAAAGTCTCGGTTTAGACTTAGGCGACAGTGGCAAGTTATGGAGTGTCATCGCTGTTAGTATTTTTGTTTTAGTTTACTCAGGTTTTTCGGGATTATGGGGAGTAGTCGTAACAGACTTTTTTCAATTTTTCCTTGCTTTATTTGGGGCGATGGTTGTGGCTATAATGGCAGTTAATCACGTTGGTGGTATTCAAGAGTTAATTCCCGCAGTGCAAAAAGCAACAGAAATAGATGTTTTATCTTTGATACCTCTTACCAAAGGAGAAGGTTTCTTTAATTGGCGTTGGAGTGATGTGGCAGGAATTAGTTTAAGTACTTTTTCTGCCTATGTATTTGTACAATGGTGGAGTTTTCGTCGTAGTGATGGCGGGGGAGAATTTATCCAAAGATTAGTCTCCGCAAAAGACGAGGCAGAAGCAGAGAAAGCCGCTTGGTTTTTTAATATTCTTAACTACATTGTTCGTACATGGCCTTGGATTTTAGTCGCCTTAGTGGCGATTGTCATGTATCCAGATCTCGAAGATCCAGAATTAGGTTATCCTAAATTAATGTTAGAATTTCTCCCTCCAGTCATGTTGGGGTTAGTGGTAGCTTCTCTTATTGCGGCTTTTATGAGTACAGTTTCTACCTCCATTAACTGGGGTGCATCTTACCTCACCAATGATTTATACCGCCGTTTTTTTGTGCCTGATGCCACGCAAGATCAGTTAGTATTAGTGGGAAGGATAGCTTCTATTGTAGTTACTTTTATTGGTGCGATCGCAGCTTTTTTCGCTAAGGACATTAGTACTGTATTTCGTTTAGTAATTGCTATTGGTACAGGACCAGGATTAGTGTTAATTTTACGTTGGTATTGGTGGCGTATCAACGCTACAGCAGAATTAGCCGCCATGATAGCTGGTTTTATCATCGGTTTAACTAGCGTTATCCCCAACCTTAATATTTTTCCAGCGGATTTTGGCTTAAGACTAATGATTATCTCAGGTTTAACGGCTATTATTTGGATTACTGCTATGTATTTAACCCCTCCTGAATCCGAAGAAACTTTAAACAAATTCTATCTAAAAGTGCGCCCTGCTGGAATTGGTTGGCGTAAACAACAGGAAGAAACAGGAGTTAAACCGTTGCAAAATCTAAGATTAGATGGTTTAAAAGTTATCGCTTCGGTGTTTTTACTATTTGGTTTAATGTTGTCTATCGGTGGCTTTTTATTATTAAAATCCCTCACAGGTTGGCTATGGTTAATTATTGCTGTTATCGGTGGTTTTTGGTTACGACATCTCAATAAACAAAGAATCTTTCCTATGCCTCGCCCCGGTTTAGAATAATAATAAGTAGGGGTAAATAGTATTTACCCAAATTCTTTGATTTTCGCCCAAATTATGTGGTATTAACTCAAATTATTTTATATTCACTCGAATAATAATTTTGTTGATTTTGATATGAATATTTCTGAATATGAAACAAGGATAAAGAGTTTTTTTGAAGAAGAAAAATACGAAAAAGCTATTGAATATATTGAAACAAATTTATTTGATAATTCTGTGCATAATTTATCTAAAATTTATCTAGCCTTAGCTTATTTTTGTCTAGGCAATGATGAAATTTATCAAACAATTTTATTAGATTTACTCTTTAATAATGAAGAAGAAGAATTAATTATTCTCTCTCAATCTATCTTAAATATTGCTGAGTTAAAATTTAATCAACAACATACTGATTTAGCTATTAAATTATATCAACAAGTTTTAGAAATTGATGCTAAATCTATAGTAGCTTATATCAATTTAGCTCAACTTTTTACTCAACAAAGTAATTTTGATGATGCAGTTTTCCTTTGGCAGGAATTAATATTTATTCAGCCTAATTTAATTATTTCTTATCAAAATTTAGGATTATTATGGCAAAATATTTGTGAATTTAAAGAAGCGATCGCCATTTATAAAAAAGGATTAAATATCGAAGAAAATAACCTTAATATCTTATCAAATTTAGGTAATTGTTATCTAAAAAATAATCAACTAAAAAAAGCGAAAGATGTTTTCTTAAAAATTATTACCATTGATTCTAATAATTATCAAAGTTATGGAGAATTAGGTTATATTTATCTTTTGGAAAATGACTTAAATTCAGCAATAAAATTATGGCAAGAATTAACTAATCATCAACGGTTAGTTTTTGAAAAATATTTGTATTGGTATAATAATAATAATATTAAACCTTTTTTTACTGATAGTAAAGCAATAGAATTAAATATCACTTTAATTAATTCTTTAGTTAATAATGACAATAAAGGCAAAATTGCCCTTAATATTGCTAATTTATTATATCAACAAAAAAATTATCTTTTAGCCATTAATTATTATGAAATTGCTTTAAATAATAACCTAGAATCAGAATCTATTTATCAATATCTTATTCTTAGTTTATTTTATACTCAACAAAGAGATAAAATCGTTAATTATTTAGACAAACTTAATAGCATAAATCCCGAAAAAAGTCAAGTATTTTCAACACTAATTAATAATCAAACAGTAGAAAATAAGAATAATGAAAACTTAGTTAATTCCCCTAATAATTATTATGATAATGTAGAAAAATGGGCAATAAAAAATGATTTAATAAACTCAAACTATTATAATTTTAATTTAGATAATATTTTAAATTTAAAACCACCAAAAACTATTGATAAAAATATCCATCCTAGCTTTTATTATCCATCAATTATTGATTTACCAAAAACTTTTTTAGTCAATATTCCTCATGGTAAATTTTATTTACGACAAGACGAAGCAAGTAGTGCCGTAATGACGGAAGAAAATTATCTAATTGGTAATCTTTCCCCTGAATCTCCAGCATTAAGTCCAAATCATCCTGATAGTCATCCTAGTAAACATTCTATTTTAAAAACTAATTTTTTACCACCAATTCAACAAATAGAAGGAAAAGTTATCGTTTTAGCAGGATTATTAAATAAAATTTATTTTCACTGGTTATTTGATATATTACCTAGAATAAAATTATTAGAATTAGCTAATATAAATTATAGAGAAATAGATTATTTTTTAGTAGATAATAGTACCAATTTTCAACAAGAAACTCTCAAAATATTTAGTATTCCTTCAGAAAAAATATTACCTTTATCTTTTCCTCTACATATACAAGCTAATAATTTAATTATACCTTCTTTTCCTAGTTCAATTGCTTGGATGCCTTCTTGGAGTTGTGATTATTTACGAGATAAAATATTAGATGCAAAAAGTATTAATAATCAGAGAAAAAGATTATATATTAGTAGAAATAAATCTAACAATCGCCGTTTAATTAATGAGGAAGAAGTAATAAATCTTTTGTTAAATTATAATTTTGAAGTAATAAACCTAGAGTTATTATCAGTCAAACAACAAGGGGAATTATTATCTCAAGCGCAAATGGTTATTTCTCCTCATGGTAGCGGTTTAAGTAATCTTGTTTTTTGTCAACCTAAGACTAAAGTTATCGAAATTTTTGCTCCTAATTATGTTTATCCTTGTTATTGGTTATTGAGTAATTTAGTTAACCTTAATTATCATTATTTAATAGGAGAAATTATCGGTAGTAAACACTTTCATTCATTGCTTTATCCTGATTCACGTTTTGAAGATATTTACTTAAATTGTGAAAAATTAAGACAACTTTTAGAAATAATAATTTAAACATAAATTAAGGTAATTGTTAATTATTAATTGACAAACTTTAAACAGATTCTTCATGACTTAATTTCGCTCAATAATGCCACCGCCTAAAAGTAAATCTTGATGATATAGCACAGCAGCCTGACCGGGTGTAATACCAAATTGTGGTTCATCAAATACTAATTTTACTCGTTGATTATCTAAAGGAATGACATGGACAAATTTTGGAATACTGCGGTATCTAATTTTAGCCTCAGCTTTGATGGGGTTTTTTGGTTCACTTATTGAAACCCAATTCATTCGATTAACAATACATTCCGTTTGTCCACCTTCATCACGGGTTGCCACAATAACTTGATTCATGACAGGATCTAATTTTACCACATATAAAGGCTCTGCATAAGCAATTCCTAAGCCTTTACGTTGGCCAATGGTATAATGATGTATCCCTTCATGTTCTCCTAAAATATTACCTTTTAAATCTACAATTTGCCCTTGTTTTGGTTTAATATATTGATCTAAAAAGTCTTTCATCGAACCATGACTTTCAATTAAACATAAATCTTGACTATCAGGTTTTTCTGCCGTTGTCAGTTTAAATTGATTTGCCATAACTCTAGTTTCTGTTTTTGTTTGTTCTCCCAAGGGTAGAATTAAATGGGCTAATAATTCTTGAGTAAGATCATAGAGGAAATAAGATTGATCTTTTGTATCATCAATGGCTTTTAATAACTGATAGCGATGATTATTTTGGTCATATTTGATTCTCCCATAATGTCCTGTAGCGATTTTATCAATACCTAGAGTATTTTTAGCGTATTCTAACATGGGTGGAAACTTAACCACACGATTACATTGAGAACAAGGTAAAGGAGTAACTCCTGATTCATAACCTGACACTAAGTAATCGACAATATAAGTCTGAAAAAGATCACGAGTATCTACTATATGATGAGGTATGTTTAATTGTTCACAAATAGAGGCAGCATCTACCATTCCTTCTGAGCAACATTGCCCTTTTCCCTTCATTAACCATAGGGTTAAACCTTCCACTTCATAACCTTGACTTTGTAAACTAGCGGCAGCTACAGAACTGTCCACACCACCCGACAACCCGACGACAACTTTATTCATAACACTAAATAAATAACGATAAACAATGAATACTAATAATTAATTTATATATAAACCATGGCAAAAATAAAACCATCAACCTAACATTATCTTGAATAGATAGTAATAATTGATGGCTTTTTATGAATGAGTGATTAGTGAAACTCAAAAAATGGAGATGTTTAGAAATATTCTACTCTTTGTTATCATCGGACTGTTGAGCAGAACCATTACCGTTATAATCTCTTCTTTTAAATTTAGAATTGAAAGTAGTAGTTTTTTTTCTAAACTGACGCGCGTAGGCTTTATTACGTTCTGCTTTTTCCTTTTTAGGATTACTTTTCGCCATTATATCCTCATAAATAAATAGGTTTCTTTTGAACTACCCACTCCAAATCAACGATTGTCATCATATTTCCTACCGTGGGAGGTTTTCTTAGAAATTATAACATTTTATGGTTAAGATGGTAAAAAACGATCTAAAGCCGATTTTAATGCTTTGATTTCTTCCTCAATAGTTCCATCTTTGGCAGCACGAGTAATACATTCGCTCAGATGTTCATCTAAAATTAATCTGGCAACTCTATCTAAAGCACCACGAATAGCCGCAATTTGAATCAATACTTCTGGACAATCCCGACTTTCATTAATCATAGTCTTAATACCTCTAACATGACCTTCAATGCGAGATAAACGATTAATTATTTTCCGTTGAGATTCCTCACTATGAATATGATCATGGGAATGTTTCTTGTGATCATTATAATTATGGGAATGATTATCGGAAAAAGTTGTTGTCATGGAATTGTTATAATATTAGTCCTTTAAAGGGATTATATCATTACAGCTATGTAATCAGTGTCGAATTAACTTTTTGATTATGTATTTCAAACTTTCCATAAAATAAATAGATTTTCTATTAGTGACAAAATTTTCAGGAAAAGGTGCAAGATCTAAGTAGAATATAAGTGTTATTTACTTCTAATTCTCATGGCCATAGTCCAACCTGTACCTACGGAAATTCTCGAACAAGTTGCCGAGTATTTTAATATACTAAGTAATCCTATGCGTTTACAGATATTAAACCTCTTGGGAGATGGAGAAAAATGTGTACAAGAATTAGTAGATTGCACTACAACGAGTCAAGCAAATGTTTCAAAACATCTGAAAATCATGCTACAGGCAGGAATTATTAATCGTCGTGCTGAAGGTACGTCCGCTTACTATTATGTAGAAGATTCCCTGATTTTTGAGTTATCTCACCTAGTATGTAATCGTTTAGCAGATAAAATTGAAAAACAAGCTAGTCAATTTCGTAATTTTAACCTCGCCAATAAACCTTTAATTTAGGAGTAAGGAGTAAGGAGTAAGGAGTAATTATGTATTTACCTTTGCCCCTTTGCCCTTGTCTTTTGCCCTTGCCCTATGACTCATTAACGAGCAACTCCTCTCAACTTTTCTGTTTCAATAGGTTTGATCAAAAATAAGCATAATAAATTCCAGAAAATTGCTATTTGTAGTGGTAATTGACGGAAAAATTTAATTATTTTATTAGGACTATTTTGTTCAATGTTTGACAACTGTAAATTATAGTCTGAACATTTTTCTAAACGAGGAAAAAATTCTGGATGTTCTGTGTCTAAAATAACAGGAAATGCTTTAGCCGCCGTATTATTTGTGTTTCTAGTCACATCTCGGTCATATTGTTGTGCATCTAATCCTACGGAAGCGTAAAAATCTGCTCTTTCATGAACTGTTAATGTATGAGTAGCAAATACAGATAAGAGGAAAAATCTTGACCACAATTTAGCTTTCCATCCTTGCCACATGGACGTTTGAGAACGTAATAGTGCGTTAAAAATATCACCGTGACGACTTTCATCTTGACACCAATGCTCAAATTTTTTAAATAAAGGATAAAATTTATATTGGGGATTTTTTTCTAAATGACGATACATCAAAATATAACGCCAATAACCAATTTTTTCTGATAAATATACCGCATAAATAATCCATTCAGGCTTAAAAAATGTATAAACTCGATGTTTTGTCAAGTATCCCAAATCGAGGGAAATATTAAAATCACTCATGGCTTTATTGATAAACCCTGCATGACGTGCTTCATCCCTTGCCATTAAATGAAAAATCTCTGCTAACATGGGATGGCGATCTTTTAATTGTCTTGATAATTCCTTGAATAATATAAAACCTGAAAATTCTGAAGTACAAGAACGTTCAAGAAAATCAATAAAAGCTGCCCGAGTTTCTCCATCAACATGATCCCAGTTTTTCTCAAAATCTTCATCTCTAACAAAATGATTACGGTTATAATCGTTCTTCATCTCCACAATCATGGCTTTTAATTCTTCTTCTTGACTAGAAATATCCATCTTGGCGATCGCATCAAAATCAGTGGTATAAAATCTAGGAGTAAGAAGAGTCTCTTTAATAGCAGTTTTTTTAACGTTAGGTTTAGTAATAGTAGCAGTCATTTTTATCGCTTAATAGTTATATTGCATTTTTATTATTCTAATCCTTCTAGTGATACTTAGCAATAATCTTTACATTACTTAAAGTCTAATATTAGTCCTCTAAAAGTAGGGATAGGAGAATTTAAAATTATTAACTCATAATATAAAGAAAGTTTTATTTATTAAGTTTTTATAAGTTATCTTGGCAAAGAAAGATTAATCACTATATAGTGATTAAAGTATAAAAAAGAAAATCAAAAAAAATTAACAAAGCTATGACGAATTTACTGACAAATCCTCAAGATGTAAATACAAATATCACCCCAAGTAATTCCAGGGAACGTGCCAAAGAATTGGTAAAAACATTACAAGATAAAATTTGCCAAGGTTTAGAAGAAATTGACGGAAAAGCCAAATTTCAAGAAGATAACTGGGAGAGAGAAGAAGGTGGCGGTGGACGCACAAGAGTAATCAGCAATGGCGGTGTATTTGAGCAAGGAGGAGTTAACTTTTCAGAAGTTTGGGGGGATACTTTACCACCTTCAATATTAGTTCAACGTCCAGATGCAGTGAATCAAGGATTTTACGCCACAGGAACATCGATGGTATTACACCCAAAAAATCCTTATGTACCTACAGTACATTTAAACTATCGTTACTTTGAAGCTGGTTCTGTGTGGTGGTTTGCTGGGGGTGCAGATTTAACCCCTTATTATCCTTTTGCTGAAGATGCAATTCATTTTCATAAAACCTTAAAACAGGCTTGTGATAAACATCACCCTGAATATTATCCGACTTTTAAACACTGGTGTGATGAATATTTTTACTTAAAACATCGTCAAGAAGCCAGAGGTATTGGTGGTATTTTCTTTGATTATCAAGATAACCGAGGACAATTGTACGCTGGTTCAGATCATAATGGATTAGCAAATCAGTATAGTCAAAAAGTAGGTACAGTATCTCGCACATGGGAAGATTTATTTGCTTTTGCGCAAAGTTGTGGTGAGGCCTTTTTACCTTCTTATTTACCTATTATTGAGCGTCGTAATGGTATGGAATACGGAGAAAAAGAACGTAACTTCCAATTGTATCGTCGAGGACGTTATGTCGAATTTAATTTAGTTTATGACAGAGGTACTATTTTTGGCTTACAAACTAATGGACGTACAGAGTCAATTTTAATGTCTTTACCTCCTGAAGTTCGTTGGCAATATTGTTACTCTCCCGAAGCAGGAAGCCGTGAAGCTGAATTAACGGAAGTTTTCCTTAAACCTCAAGATTGGGCAAATTTAGGAAATAATTAGGAAACAGGAGTTAGGAAATAGGAGTTAAGAAACAGGAGTTAGGAAACAGGAGTTAGGAAATAGGAGTTAGGAGACAGGGAGAAATACAAATAAATCAAGGTTTTTAAGCAAGTTTTATGTTTAAAGATCTTGATTTTATCGTTTTTTGAAAATTATACAGAAAGAGTTATCACACCGAATAAAATCCAACAAATACCGATAAATCTACCTCTATTGATTTTTTCATGAAGAATATATTTAGCAGATATTAAAGTTATTAAATAACTAATGGCACTAGCCGGGCGTATTAAACTTAAATCATCCCAACTTAGCAAAGAAATTAATAATAATAAAGCGATCGCCTGACAAGAAACACCGATAATAATGTTAGTATTCGTCAAAATTTTTTTTAACCATTGAAAAATTCCTAAGAAAGAAAAAGAAGTAATATCACCAATAGTTTTCATCGCCTTAGCATTTAATAAATCTCCCATACTATCAGCTAAAACCATCAGAATAACTCCTAACCAAGTAACAGGTAAAAAAGCGCCAAAAGGAAGAGTAACAAGAATTTTACTAGCATTTTCTTTATCAACTATTAAAGTATCTCGTAATTTTTCCTCGTATTTTTCATATTGATATTGACTATAACCAACAATAAAAACCCCTCCAGAAATTATGGCAGTAGCTAACCAACGGATAGGGGTGATAGTTTCTTGTAAAAATAACCAAGCGAATAAAGCATTTAAAATATAACTTGAAGCGTGAATAGGTAAAACATAGCTTAAATCCATCTTCGACACAGAAAAAAGATAGAGAAACCATGAAAAAGTTAAACTACCTAATCCAAGATAAAACCAAGGAGAAGTAAATAAATAATAGATAACATTGAGAATAACTGAGGGAGAAAAAGAAGTAATTTCGCCGTAAATTTTCATAGCATGACTCAGACAAACATCACCTAAAACCTGAGTAATGACTAAAACCAACAAAATTAAACTATTTAACACCCCGATATTTTCTCCTGTAATTGTGGATAACTTACTAACTCAAAACCATTAGAGCTTAACATATCCTTAACTTTTTGACTACATAAACCCTGTAATTCTACATCAGAGAAAATACCTTGAGGATGAGAGTAAATTTCGATAAAATTAGCTTGAATTTGAGGAATTAAACCTAATAAATAAGATTCACTAACATTACCTGTTTGCAATAAACCATAAACACGTTTTAAATATTTAATGCCATGATTACTTAATAAATTTTTGCCGTATTTTCTTAATAAACTAAATACATTGGAATAGACTATTTTTAAAAGCAAATTATTAGAATCAACATTCAAAGTAAAACTTAATTCTTCATAGGGAAGACGAATAAATTTTATCTGATATTCTTGAGCTAATTCTGCTAATATTTGTAAAATAACAGGATGAGTATGTAAATGTAAATGCCCATCAACATGAGATAACTTTAAACCCGTAGCCTTAAACAACTCTAATTGAGCTTTAATTTCCGCTCTTAATTCTTTTCGAGCAGACTTAATAAATTGATACCTTAAACCAGCCATAGCCGCACTATCATTAAAGTTGCCATTTTTATCGACTAAATGAGGAATTTGTGAGGGATTTAATGCAGATTTTCCACAACACAAAACAAGATGTAAACCTACTCCTAAATTAAGATTTTCTTTCGCTAAATTAACGGCGGAATTTGCTTTTTTTCCTGTCACCATTAAACTGGTACTGGTTAAAATACCTTGTTGATAACCAGTAATAATAGCCTTATTTACCTCATCGGAGTAACCAAAATCATCAGCATTAATAACTGCATATTTAGGCATCATTGTCAATATAAAAATGTTTGAATAGATACAATTATTTTATTCTAATGATAATAAACCATACAAACAGGGAATAATTAAAAACTGGGATGCTAGGATTCGAACCTAGGAATGGCGAGACCAAAACCCGCTGCCTTACCGCTTGGCGACATCCCATTTATTTCGCACATTTATTAATATAACAAAGCTCAAACAAATTTGTCAAGCTCTGGTGGAAGATTTTATTAAATATCAACTATCAACTATTCATTGTCAATCATTAACAATCAACTTACATTGAGCATGATGTCTTAAAAGATGATCACATAGCACAAGAGCAACCATTGCTTCTACCATCGGTACTGCTCTAGGTAATACGCAAGGATCATGTCTTCCTTTCGCTGCTAAGGTGGTTTCTTCCCCTTCCTTACTAACCGTATTTTGTTCTTTCCCAATGGTAGCTGTAGGCTTAAAAGCTGCTCTTAAAACGATGTTTTCACCGTTACTAATACCCCCTTGAATACCTCCTGAACGATTAGTTTTAGTACGAGTGTTTCCTTGGTCATCAATATAAAATTCGTCGTTATGTTCGCTTCCTGTTAGAGTTGTACCATGAAAACCTGAACCAATTTCAAAGCCTTTAGTAGCTGGTAATGACATAATTGCTTTAGCTAAATCTGCTTCTAATTTATCAAAAACTGGTTCGCCTAAGCCTAATGGTACGTTTCTAACTACACATTCCACTACACCTCCTAAAGAGTCTTTTTCTTTTCTAATATCATCGATTAATTCGATCATTTTCTGGGCACATTCTTCATCAGGACATCTAACAATATTACTTTCTACTTGCTCAAGAGTTACAGTATCCTCATTTACCACCGCTTCTAAGTCTTTGATGCGCTTCACATAGGCGATAATTTCCACTCCTGTTACTTGATGAAGAATTTTTTTTGCGATCGCACCAGCCGCAACCCTAGCGATGGTTTCTCGTGCGGAAGAACGTCCGCCACCTTGCCAGTTACGAATGCCATACTTACCATCATAGGTAGCATCAGCATGGGAAGGGCGATATTTCACAGCCATTTCATCATAATCTTGTGATCGAGCGTCTTGATTGCGTACTAAAATAGCGATAGGTGTACCTAGAGTTTTACCTTCAAAAACTCCTGAAATGATTTCGCACAAGTCAGACTCATTACGAGGAGTGGTAATCTTACTTTGCCCTGGTTTACGACGATTTAGCTCAAGTTGTATCTCCTGTGCAGAAATTTCAATTAAAGGAGGGCAACCATCAATAACGACACCAACCCCTCCTCCGTGAGATTCACCGAAGGTTGATATTCTAAATAATGCACCAAAATTACTGCTCATTTATTAATGAATAAAATAGTTATAGATTTGATATATTTATTTGTTTTAACTTACCATAAATAGATAAAAAAAGTTAAGGTATCCCTAAGTTCGAGACTAAAAACCTTTTAGGAATTAGGAATTAGAAAGGAAACTGGGAATTAGAAATTAATTACTCATTACTCATTACTCATTACTCATTACTCATTACTCATTACTCATTACTCATTACTCATTACTCCTATCTCCTATCTCTTATTCTCCTATAGTCTTTATATGATGTTGTTTTTAGGTCAAAATAAAACAAACCACATTTTCATCAATTCAAATTTTTTTTGATTAAATAACCGCAACGATGCTCACCATCTTTAATCCAATTAGTTCTTTCCACATGACAATCAGGAAATAAAGAAGCAAACATTTCTAATTCATGACCACAAACTTGGGGATAAGACTCAGCTACGTCAGAGATAGCACAGTTATGCTCACTTAAGAAAAATTGTTGTTGATTATCTAAATCTGTAGATTTTTTTTCAACGCAAAACAATTCCGCCATATAACCTTCTTCTTTCCTAATTTCTACTAACTGAGCAACTCTTTGATGTAATGTTTTACCTGTGAGGTATTGTCGATAATTTTCTGCTTTTCTTTGCCACTGTTTTTCTAAAACTTTGCTAACTTGATTTTCCCCTACAGTTTCGGTGAGAGTATCTAAAAAGGATACCGCAAATTCTCCATAATTTTGGGGAAAACGATCACGCCCTTTTCGAGAAAGAGAATAAAAATGTTGTGGACGTCCTGTTTTTACTTGAATTATATGGCGATCAATAAATCCTTGATCTTCTAGCTCTTTTAAATGTCGTCGAGTGGCTTGAGGACTAATATTAAGAACTTGTGCAATAGTTTGAGCAGAAGCCTGAGAATCTTTGAGCAGGTATTGTAAGATAGAATCTTTACTCGATTGTTGTAAGGAAGTCGTCATAATCTCCCTTTAAAGCATCAATAAAATTAATGATTATCAAAATATGTGTGAGAATAAAACAACTTTTTAGTTGCTTAAGTTTTAAGTATAACAGGTTATTTTCTCAAAAATATTCCAAATTAAAGGTTCTTCATTGTTAATTATTAATTGTTATAATTGAATTTTATTTATAACAACCCACAACTGATGCTGTGTAAGTTCTTCCGATTTGTTCTATTCCGCCGAGTAAAAGATTAACTTGAAAAGGAAAATCATTAGGAGCGGATTTTTTCTCAATAATTAAAGGCTTTTCAGGATCAATGGTTACATTTTGCTTGTTAAAAACTTCCTCTGAGGTTTGATCACTATATTTAAGAAATAAACTGAGGTTGAATGAACCGCCATTGGGTGCAGTTATGGTAGTTACAAAACGATTAAAATTGATTCCTCCGGGTATTGCCCAATCTGTATTCCAATTATTACGAGTAATGGTAATACCAAAAGGGCCGGGAATAGTCGGTTGTGAAACAGTTTTTGTGACTTTACTACCTTCCCCGCCTACCAATGAAAGGGGGATACAGGTTTCGGCTAAAGCAGGTAAATTTACCGTAACCATTAAAGCTAAAGTAGTTAAAAAAGTGGCACGAGAAAACATAAAATACCTCTATATTTAATTTAATAAATACTATTATTTCATCAATTTCGTCAAAATTAGTTTAACTTAAGAAAAAATAATATTAAGGAAAATAATAATTAATTTAAGAATTTTATTTGATTATATTTTAATTTTAAAAATCCAGTAATTAAACCATGATTAGGACTGAATAAAAAGGTTATTATAAAAAATAATGTAGCTACTAATACGATGGCTGGTCCTGAAGGTAAATTAAAATAATAACTTAAATACATTCCGCTAATACTAGAAATTACCCCGAAAAAAACTCCTAATATCATAACTTCATGTAAGCGATTTACTAATAAATAAGCAGTACAAGCTGGGGTAATTAATAAAGATAAAACTAAAATTACTCCCACAGCTTTTAAACTAGCGACAATGGTTAAACCAATTAAAATCATTAATCCTGTATCGAGTAGATTAACGGGTAAACCAACGGATTTTGCTCCCAATTTATCAAAGGTGTAGAATAATAATTCTTTATAAAATAAAATGACTATTAATAAAACAAAAATAGCAATAATAATTGTATCTTTTACATCTGATAAACTAACCCCTAAAATATTACCAAAAAGAAAGTGATTAAGATCTATTTTATTCTCTTTTTGAACAACAGTAATTAAGGTTATACCAAGGGCAAAAAAAGCAGAAAATACTATACCCATAGCAGCATCTTCTTTTATTTTTGAGTTATTTCTAATGATATTTATACACACAGTACTAATTAATCCTGCCACAAATGCACCAATAAAAATATTTATATCTAAGATAAAAGCGATGGCTAATCCGGGTAAAACAGAATGACTAATTGCATCTCCTAATAATGCTAATCTTTGCACCATTAAATAACTACCAACTACGGCACAAATTATGCCAACAATAATAGCTATTATTAAAGATCTTTGCATAAATTCATACTGCAAAGGTTCAATTAAAATTTTTAACATTTGGGATGATTTAAAACTAATATATAAAAGATAAAAATATAAACATTGTATTGAACATATATTTAATTTTTTAAGCTATTAATTTTTGATTTTGAGAGAAAAAAGAGACTTTTCCACTATAGGCGTTATATAATTTTTCTTCTTGTAAAACTTCTTCTTTTGTGCCAGAAGCAATCAAGTTTTTATTAACTAAAATAAGATTATCAAAATTATTAATTGATTCTCCTAAATCGTGATTTACCACTAAAACAATTTTACCTTCTTGAGCTAATTCTCGAAAAATATTAAAGATAATTGTCTCAGTTTTTTGATCTACTCCTGCAAAAGGTTCATCAAAAAAGAATATATCAGCAGATTGTGCTAATGATCTAGCTAAAAATACTCTTTGTTGTTGTCCTCCTGAAAGTTCACCGATGGGGCGATGGCTAAAATCAGACATTTGGACTTTTTCTAAGGCTTTTTTGGCGGTTAAACGACTCATTCTTGAGAAGGGAAGTAACCAACCTGTTTTTTTGACTCTACCCATCATCACTACATCCCAAACCGTTGCGGGATAAGTCCAATCTATCTGTGATCGCTGTGGTACATAGGCGATACGAGATTTTTGTTTGATTAGGGGTTGATTATCGAGAAGAATTGAGCCAAACTGATAAGGGATCAAGCCTAACATGGCTTTCATCATAGTACTTTTTCCTGCACCATTAGGACCAATAATACCTGTAACTCGATGAGGTAAAACTTGAAAACTAACATTTCTTAAAGCCTCAACTTGCCGATAACTCACGGAAAGATTTTTTACTGTTAAACCATTAAAATTTCCCATAATCTAGTCACTTTGCCATTAAAGATAAAATTATTATAACAAAAATGAAAGAATTATGAAAAAAGAATTATAGTTGTTCAAGATTTTTTTGCTCAATATCCGTTAATTTACGCCATTGTCCAAGTTGTAACCCTGATAAAGTTAATTCATGGTGAGCATTGATACCGATTTTGACTCTAATAAGTCTTAGGGTAGGATGTCCCACTGCCGCAGTCATTTTTCTTACTTGGCGGTTACGTCCTTCTGTGAGGGTTAATTGTATCCATGTCGTAGGAATTTCTCGGCGATAACGAATAGGAGGATTACGCAGGGGAAATTGTGGCTCTTCTGTCATTAATTTGGCCATGGCATTTTTGGTTTTTTTACCTTGAATGACAACTCCTTGCTGTAATTTTTGTAATGCTTGAGGAGAAGGTATATTTTCTACTTGACTCCAATAAGTGCGAGGATGGGCAAAACTAGGTTCACAAAGACGGTGTTTGACTCTCGGATTGTCTGTTAATAATAATAATCCTTCACTGTCGAGATCTAATCGTCCTACAGAATAAATATTAGGTATATCAATATAATTTTTAAGAGTTTCTCTATTAGTATTATGAGGACTATCGTCAGTAAATTGACAGAGAACATTATAGGGCTTGTAAAACAAAATATAAGTATATTTCATAATTCATAATTAGTAGTTAATTTTATTAATAATTATGTAAGTAAAAATACATAAGTAAATAAACCATTAAAGAATAATTAAGCTATTATAACTAAATAATACCATTAAAAAAATGGCAATAAATCAGAATATTTCAATATAATTATGAAAGAATTTATAACCCGTTTTAATAACATCAAATACTATATTATAATTGCATTTATTGTTCTATTTGTAGCAAGTAGTTTGCGTCATATTTTATTTAGTTCAACGGCTTATGATTTAGGTATTTTTGATAATGGAGTTTATCTTATTTCTCAAGGGAAAAATCCTTATGTAAGTTTTAGAGAATTGCATATTTTAGGTGATCATGCTGGGTGGATTTTATATTTAATCGCACCTTTATATTTTATTTTTCCTTCGGTTTATTGGTTATTTGTCTTACAGGCTTTTGCTTTAGCCATCGCAATTTTACCAATATGGCATATAGCAAAATTTATCGATTTAACAGATTCAAAAGCAAGAAGCGTCTGTTTAATTTATATATTATATCCCTTAATTTTTAATGTTAATTTGTTTGATTTTCATCCAGAAGTAATTGCTGTACCTTTATTTTTTACAGCTATTTTAGCAGTAAGATTAAATAAAATTTATTGGTTTATTGCATCCATTATTTTAATCTTAGGATGTAAAGCCGTATTAGCTTTAAATGTCATGATGATGGGTGTTTGGTTAATCATTTTTCATCAGAAAAAAAGATACGGAATTATTGCAACATTTAGCGGTATTTTTTGGTTTATAATTGCCACTCAATTAATTATTCCTGCTTTTAGTGGAGAAGAAGCCGCCGCCGTTAGTAGATATGGTTTTTTAGGGGATTCTGTGGGGGAAATTTTAGTTAATTTAATCTTAAAACCGCATATTATTTTATCTTATTTATTTACTTCTGCAAATCTCGAATATTTAGTATTATTATTTATTCCTGTTATTCCAGCTTTAGCATGGCAAGAATTGACAAATTTAATCCCTGCAATTCCTGCAATATTTCTTAATTTATTAACAGATTATCAACCGCAAAAAGATTTAATTCATCAATATTCTTTACCAATTATTCCCTTTTTAATTTTAACGGTTATTAATAGTTTAGCAAATCACAGAACATGGTTTTATAAAAGTTCACAAATAAGAATTTGGTCAATAATTGCTTTCTTAGTATTAGCAAAATATGTTTATTTTTTCCCTGATTCTATCTATACAAAAAACTTATCCACATGGCAATCAACCAATGAAGCGATTAATTTAATTGACAAAAAAGCGTCAGTTTTAACCGCAGCCCAAATAGTTCCCCATTTAACCCATCGAGATGTAATTTTTTTAGCTACCGATGATTTTAGTTATGATAAAGTTAATGATCTTGACTACATTTTACTTAACTTAGATAATCCAGGTTTTGGTGCTTCTCAAGAAAAAATTAAAGAATTATTCAACTTCTTAAAAACTAAAGAAAACTTTAAATTAATTCATGAGAAAGATCAAATATTTTTATTTCAGAAATTAACTCCTAATTCCTAACTTTTCATTCATGGGGATAAGCCATTTGTCGGAGGTTAATACATTGATCAAATTCCGCCTCAGTGAGATAACCTAATTCTAAAGTGGCTTGTTTGAGGGTAAGATTTTTTTCATGGGCAACATGAGCTATGGTTGACGCTTTATCATAACCAATAAAAGGACTCAGAGAAGTTACTAACATTAAGGATTGATTGACTAATTCTTCAATGCGTTTTAAATTTGGTTTCATGCCGATGACGGTAAAATCAGTAAAGTTATTACAACTATCGGCAAGAATTTTGATGGATTGAATGACATTATAAATCATCATGGGCTTGTAAACATTCATGTCTAAATAACCACTAGCACCAGCAAAACTAACAGCCCCATCATAACCCATAACTTGCACTGCTACCATAGCCAAGGCTTCGCATTGTGTGGGATTTACCTTCCCCGGCATTATAGATGATCCGGGCTCATTTTCTGGTAATTCTAACTCATTTAAACCAGCACGAGGGCCACAAGCTAATAAACGAATATCGTTGGCGATTTTATATAATGAACAAGCAAGTACTTTTAAAACACCGCTTAACATTACCATACCATCATGAGAACCCATCACCGTAAATTTATTTGGGGCACTAACAAAAGGTAAACCCGTTAATTGGGCGATATGATAAGCAGATTTATCAGCAAAACCTATAGGTGCATTTATACCCGTACCTAATGCTGTACCTCCTAAGGCTAACTGATAAATAGACGGTAAGGCTTGATTTATTCTCGTCAAATTATCATCTAACATTCCCACATAGCCTGAAAATTCCTGCCCTAAACTTAAAGGTACTGCATCTTGTAAATGAGTTCTACCAATTTTAATAATTTCTTGCCAATTTTCAACTTTTTCTTGTAAAGCGTTTCTTAATTTTGTAACTTTAGGAATTAAATACTCATTGATGGCAATAGCCGCCGCTATATTCATGGCTGTAGGAAAAGCATCATTAGAAGATTGAGACATATTCACATCATCGTTAGGGTGAATCGGGTTTTTACTGCCTAATTCTCCTCCTAAAATTTCAATGGCACGATTAGCAATAACTTCATTTACATTCATATTACTTTGCGTACCGCTTCCTGTCATCCAAACATATAACGGAAAATGATCATCTAGTTTACCCGTAACAATTTCATCGGCGACTTGAGCGATTAACCCCGCTTTTTCGGAGGATAATTTACCTAATTCTTGATTAGTAATAGCGGCAGCTTTTTTCACTATGGCTAATCCTCTAACTACTTCTATGGGCATTTTATCTTCACCGATGGAAAAATGATGTAATGAGCGTTGAGTTTGCGCCCCCCAGTAGCGATCGCTTTGTACTTCAACAGCACCCATACTATCTTTTTCGATGCGAATATTATTAGTTTTATTCATAAATTTATTATGGCTCTCCTACAGTAGTTATGACAAATTAATAGAAAATAATTAATGTAAACTTTAATCAGTATGACTTTGAGTATTTTAAAAATGCAATTATTATAAATTAACAGTTTGAATTTAACCTAATACCCGCTACCTGATACCTGACACCTTTTTTTAGACATAATTTATCACAAACAGAAGTAGTAGAGCCAAATTTTTTATAATTCAAAGCCATTAAAGATTATATTAATAATCCGGTAAAATTTGAGAGTTATCTGTTAAGTCCTCAATTTTTTTTGCGAATTATGAAGATTTTTTAAAATTTATCCTTGCCACAATCAATAATTAAAGAATAAATAAAATGACGTAATCATGTTTGCTTGTATCTAATACTATGTGTATAATCTGATTAATTATAACCTTATCAGAAATCCTGCCGTTATTAACTTTAGCTTTTCCGCCGTAAGAAGCCCCACACTGTATTTTTCCTTGACAAAAAAACTCACGATCGGCAGCGTGGGATGAATTACGGTCAGTGGTTATGATATAATTTACATAGTTTGACTCGCTCAGTGAATGACACAAACGTACAGAGTATTCTGGTGTACAGTGCATATTCACAAAGTAGCTACAATAAAAATGCGGTTGGGCGAATCGTACACAGTCTGTGGAGGGTAGCGGTTACGGGGTCTTATGGACTTGTCTGTAAGGCTAGTTCCGTCCGATGAAGCAGAAACTCTTAATTGCGAAGTTAAGAAGCTCACATCTGTACCGTAGGTCAGTGTGAGAGCGTCACATAAATCTCAAGGAATAAATTAACAATTCTAAGTCAATCTTAGGTCATTTATAGTGTTACTTTTGTTTAAACTCTATAACAAAGAATGTCAAAGTATGGGGGCGGAGAGACTTGAACTCTCACGACCGATTAAGGTCAACGGATTTTAAGTCCGTAGCGTCTACCATTCCGCCACGCCCCCGAGTGAAGCAATTTGTTCACATTTACTTATTATATCTAGGATTAATAAAAAAAGCAAGGAAAAAAAAACTTTTATTTAAGCTACCCTTGAAATGCTTATTATCAAAGGGAAATTTTTATTAAATAAGTTCGGTTCATACTATGTCATAAAAAGTGAAAGGTAAGTTAAATTAGTAACAGTAAGTCAATAATTAGATTTTCAAAAATCATGGCAACAACAAGTAACTTTCGTGATTCAATTAAAAAAGCTAAAGGACAATCTTTAGTAGGTCCGAATGTAATTAATAAAGCATTACCTTATTTAGGCGGTGGTTTAGTTTTAACGGCAGTCGGCACTTACGGTGGCTTGGGGATGATTCAATCAAATCCATCCTTATTCATGCCTACTTTTATCGGGGCAATGATTGCACAAATAGTTCTCTTTTTTGTGGTTAGAGGTATTGCTGAAAGGGCGGATAATAGCATTGCTTTACCACTTTTAACTGTATATAGTCTTTTAACAGGTTATACTCTTAGTGGCATTGTTTTCGTGGCTTTAGGCACTAATGGAGTGGGAATTAATGGTGTAGCCATGGCCGCTTTAGGATGTGGCATTACTTTTGTTATTGCTAGAAATATAGGGTCAAATTTAGGAGATGAAGACGGATTAGCTTTAACTAAAACAGTGCAATTGGGAATCATTGCCCTTGTGATAGTTATGCTTTTACAGATAGTATTGAGCTTATTCGGTATTTTTACCCCTAGTTGGTTAGAAATCGGTATTTCAGGTTTAGGAGTGTTTTTATTTGCTGGTGCATCAGTAGTTGATTTTTACATACTACCTCGTGCTTATCGTGATAATCAGTATTTATCGGCGGCTCTTTCAATGTATCTTACTTACATTAATTTATTTGTCTTTATTCTCCGATTATTGATTGCTATTAATAGTCGTGATTAAGTAATAGCGAATGAGGAGTGAAGAATCTGTGATTAATTTTTCTTCCTCCTTTGATTGTGACTATAGACATTGATGGGATGGGGTGGTTATTACCTCTACTTTTTGATAACCTGCCGTTTGCATTAATTGAGTAACTAATATAACTGCTTTTTCGTTAGCTTGATTTAATATTTGTTGGGAGCAGGCAGTTTCTTTTATTTTGACTAAAGTTTGACGTTGTGCTTGTTCTTGTAATTGTGGAGCAATATCAGGACCTAAGTTGAGAAAGCCTCGGTTATAATCATAAACTTGAGATTGGTTAACGTCTATTTTCTCGTCTAAAATTTTCGGTGCAGGTAGGGTGATTTTTAATGTATCTTCATTAACTTGAATGTTATCTGTGGTTATTTTACTCAAATCTAATCCTGCTTTTACTTCTCCTCTAGCTACATAAAGTAAACTTGTCTCTCCAATTACCCAATTACCTAGTTTACGATTGGAAGAAGTGGGTACAATTGCATCCATAACAAATTTTGTGGTAGTTAACTCACTGACGGCTTGTATTTGTTTGACGATGAAGTGAGGATTATTAATTTGGGGGGGTGTAATTTCGTGATCAAAAATGTGAGTTATACTTTCTATAAAATTATAGGTAATTTTCCCCATACCCAAAACACCGAAAAGAATTATCAAGGTAAAACTACCGCTAGTTATCAACGCAGTATTTTTCAAAATATGAGAATGGAAGATAAATGATTTATAAATGTTCATCAAAGGTAAGGGTACTTTTTGTGCATCAGAATATTATAACAAGGTATTTTTGCTAACAGATGAGTAGTAAAATATTTGAAGAGAATTACCAAGCGCTATTAAAATAAAAACTTGCTAATTGGACTAGATAAATTGACTAAATTCCCTATTTGAGAGGAATATATACTAAATTTTTATGATAACTGAAAAAATTTTCGGCAAAAAAAATCCTATTATTGGTGTTGTTCATTTATTACCTTTACCTACTTCTGCTAGATGGGGAGGAAGTTTAAGAGATGTAATGCGAAGAGCGGAGCAAGAAGCTACTGCTTTAGCGGCTGGTGGTGTTGATGGTATTATTATTGAAAATTTTTTTGATGCTCCTTTTACTAAGGATAATGTAGATCCTGCCACTATTAGCGCCATGACTTTAATTGTTGATCGCATTATGAATCTTATTATGCTACCGATAGGTTTAAATGTGTTGCGAAATGATGCTAAAGGTGCTTTGGCTATCGCTTCTTGTGTTGGGGCAAGTTTTATTCGAGTTAATGTATATACAGGAGTCATGGCGACAGATCAGGGTTTAATTGAAGGAAAAGCCCACGAAATCCAACGGTATCGCCGAGAATTAGGAGAAGATATTGCAATTTTTGCTGATGTTTTAGTGAAACACGCTCGTCCTTTAAGTACACCTAATTTAACTATTGCGGTACAAGATACCATCGAAAGAGGTTTAGCTGATGCGGTAATTTTATCAGGTTGGGCAACGGGTTTACCTCCTAGTAAAGATGACTTAGAATTGGCACAATCCGCCGCTAAAGGTACTCCAGTATTAATTGGTAGCGGTGCAAATTGGGAAAATATCGGAGATTTGATGAGTGTTGCCGATGGTGTGATTGTTTCAAGTTCTTTAAAACGTCATGGTAAAATTGATGAAACTATAGATCCTAGTAGGGTTTCACAGTTTATTGAAGCTGCACAAACTCCGATAATTCTATCTAATTCTTCCACTCCTTCTGTTATCAAAACCGCTAATTAAGCATAATAACAGAAAAAAATAATCAGCCATTTTTGATAATTAAGACTTTACCATTGACTATTGTCTATTTATTCTTTCTTAACTATTACTTATTATCTATTCATTCCCTTTTACTTTATTTAATTGTTAAAATTCAGATACTTATTAATTTAATTTTTATAGATAATCATTATGCTTCGTCGTCGTCGTAACTTGCCTTGGATTCAACGCAATTCTCGATTTATTATTGGTGCGATCGCCATTGTTGGTTTAATTTTAACCATATATCTAACGATTTTGAAATTAAGTGGTGGAGAAGTTGCCTGTACTGCTAACGGTAGTAGGGGATGTAACAGCGTCTTAGATAGTGCTTATGCTTATCCTCTTGATCCTCAAGGTAAAACAGGCATACCTTTAACGGTATTTGGATCATTGGCTTATTTTACTATGGCAATATTAGCATTAGCTCCTTTATTTATCAACCCTGAAAAAAATAAAGAATTAAGACAAAAATTAGAAAAGTCTTCTTGGTGGTTAATGTTACTTGTTACTTTTGCCATGGCGGCTTTTAGCAGTTATTTAATGTATGTTTTAGCTTTTAAACTTCAAGCAGTCTGTCCTTATTGTATTAGTTCGGCGTTGTTTTCTTTTACTCTATTAACATTAACTATTATTGGTCATGATTGGAAAGATATGGGACAAATTTTCTTTACTGGTATCACCGTTGCTTTAATTACCCTAGTTAGTGCGATGGGAGTTTATGCTAATGTTAACACGACTGCTGTTGATCCCAATATGGAGTTAGCCGCAGGAGGAAAAACACCGATTACTCAAGCACAAACTGCACCAAAACCACCTTTAGGATGGGAAATAACCACTACTTCAGGAGAATCAGAAATTGCCTTAGCAAAACACTTGGCTTCTAAGGGTGCAATCATGTATTCTGCTTATTGGTGTCCTCATTGTTACGAACAAAAACAGCTATTTGGTAAAGAAGCATTTAAAGAAGTTGGCAAGGTAGAATGTGATCCTAAAGGTGTTTCTCCTGCACCTCAAAAGTGTGTTGATGCGAAAATTCGTGCTTTTCCTTCTTGGATTATTGGCGGTAAAATCTATGAAGGAGTGCAAGATTTAGAGAAATTAGCTAAGTTAACTGGTTATAAAGGTTCAACTAATTTTAAATATACCATGCGTTAATTTATTAGGAGACAGGAGTTAGGAATTAGGAAGGAAATGGGGAATTAGGAAGGAAATGGGGAGTGTATCTCTACCCCTTGGCTTTTACCTTTTGCCTAACTTACTCTTTGCCATGTTAATTGTTGATTATGACATTGCCAACGAATTAAATTAGCTGGGGATTTTATTTGTAAAGTCGGTAAGTTTAAGGCTTTTCGAGGTGCATCGGTGACGAGGGCGATCGCCTGTGCTACATCACAAATAGCCCATTTTATAAGATTTTGTGCACCCATAAATAAAGGTAAAGTCGTGCCAGATAAAGTACCATCTGGTAATATCGCCGTGCCATTTTTAACTTCAATTGTGCGATCATCCCAAGGGTAAAAACCATCATCTAATCCCATTGGCGATAAGGCATCACTGACTAAGAAAATTCCTTCTTGATAATTACTAGCCTGTAAAATCAGCTTTAACATTGTTTGACAAACATGATTACCATCGGCGATTAAACCACAATAAATATTAGGGTTAATAATGGCTTCTCCTAATAATCCGCATTGTCGATGATGAAGGTTAGGCATAGCATTAAAAGCGTGTGTTACCATCGAAGCACCTTGACAGAAAGCCTCCTTAGCCTGTTGTGCAGTGGCTTGAGAATGCCCTAAACTAACGACAATGCCATGGGAATGTAAAAAAGGTATAATTTGCCCTGTGGTGTCTAATTCTGGTGCTAAGGTGATAATTTTAACGATGTCGCCATATTCCCCTAAAACTTGTTTGACATTATCTAAAGTTAGAGGTAATAAATATTGGGCAGGATGTGCCCCTCTTTTATCATAATTTAAAAAAGGCCCTTCTAAATGAACTCCGATTATTTGCGCTTGTGAAGTTTTTTTTGGTAAATTTATATACTCATTAATTACTTTTAATGATTGGTGAATTTTTGGGATAGAAGTTGTGACAATAGTGGGCAAAAATTGATTAATTCCTTGTTGCCATAAATAAGCACAAATTTCCTCAAGTTTTTCCATATCATTAATCGTTAAATCAGGAAAAGCTAACCCTAAACCGCCATTAATTTGTAAATCAATTCCTCCTAAAGAAAGCCAATCACCTTCTAAATCTAAATCCGTTTTTTCTGATAAATTAGTATCTGTAATAGAAGTAATGTAGTTATTTTCAATGGTGATAGTTTGTAAATTTTTATAACCAATTAATCTAGCATTAGTAATAACTTTTTTAATATTCATTTTGTATATGTGGCAATGGTAAATTATTGCTGAATAATTAAAGATTAAAAATCAATCTAAATCTTACTATACCGTCAAAGCTAACATCAGTAAAAATCTTAGAAAAGAAAAATTATCACGGATTTATTTTGAAAATTTTTGGCGCTACTACTTCTGGTCGTGATAAATTATGTCTAAGAAAAGGTGTCAGGTATCAGTTAGCAGGTATTAGGTTAAATTCAAACTGTTAATTTATAATAATTGCATTTTTAAAATACTCAAAGCCATACTGATTAAAGTTTACATTAATTATTTTCTATTAATTTGTCATAATTACTGTAGGAGAGCCAAATTTTTTTAATTCTGGTTTATTAAAAAATAAAATATTAATATTATTAGTGACATTTTTATCAGAAATCTTTACTTTAAATCAAAAGTACCTGACAATGAAATTGAAAGATTATATCTTAACAAGGGAAATTTATGGTTATAGATACTGCTACTTTACTGGTATCTTGTCCTGATCAACAAGGTTTAGTGGCAAAAATTGCTAGTTTTATTTACTCTAACGGTGGTAATATTATTCATGCTGATCATCATACAGATTTAGAAGCAGGTTTATTTTTATCTCGTATTGAATGGCAATTACAAGGTTTTAATTTACCAAAAGACTTAATAGGTAGGGCATTTAACGCCATCGCACAACCATTAAAGGCAGATTGGCAACTACATTTTTCTGATACAATACCGAAAGTAGCAATTTGGGTGAGTCAACAAGATCATTGTCTTTATGATTTATTATGGCGCATACAAGCAAAAGAATTAAAAGCAAAAATTGGTTTAATTATAAGTAACCATGAAAAACTTGCATCTATTGCCGAACAATTTGGTATAGAATATCATTACTTACCTATTAACAATAGTAATAAAAAAGAGCAAGAATTAAAACAATTAGAATTACTAAAAAAAGCTGATATAGACTTAGTTATTTTAGCAAAATATATGCAAGTATTAAGTTCAGATTTTCTGCAAAATTTTCCTAATGTAATTAATATTCATCATTCTTTTTTACCCGCTTTTATAGGAGCAAAACCTTATCATCAAGCCTATTCTAGGGGAGTAAAAATTATTGGTGCGACAGCCCATTATATCACTCAAGACTTAGATGCAGGACCAATTATTGAACAAGATGTTGTTAAAATTAGTCATAGAGATACCGTAGAAGATTTGATTAGAAAAGGAAAAGATTTAGAAAAAATTGTTTTAGCTAGAGGAGTTAGATTACATTTACAACATCGTGTTTTAGTTTATGGAAATCGCACCGTAGTTTTTGCATAACATTATAAAAAATTACTTATTACTTTCTCTATTTTGAGATAATATTTTTTTGCTAATTTATTATTTTGTCGCTATCCAATATTTACTAAAGCCATAGATTTTAACTTCAATATCTTTAAAACCAGCGTTATTTAACCGCAATTCTATATCATCTTTAATATAATCATTATAAAATGGTTCGTGAAAAGCAAGGGGAAAATTAGCCATCATGGCTTCTAATTCAGGAGAATCTGACAGTTGTATAGAATCGCAAATAACGAAAACTCCGCGCGATTGTAAAACTCGCAAAGATTCATCAATCACTTTTTGTCGGATAGGATTAGGCAATTCATGAAAAACAAAAACATTACTAATTCCTTGAAAATAGTTATCTTGATAGGGTAAATTTTCGATGTTGCCTTGTATTAACTGCGGTAATTCGTGAGGAAGTTGAGATAATAATTGATTGGCTTTGCGTAAATAAGCGGAAGATAAATCAACACCATATAATGATATATCAGGAAAAGTTGCCCTTAAAAATTGCAATGTTCTACCAGTACCACAAGCACAATCTAATATTTTTAAGTCAGAATTTTTATCAACATTTTTCAATCTTTCCACCATCGGTTTTAAGATTCGGCGACGCATGGCATCGGCTATACCATTGAAAAGAATATCTACTTGTAAGTCATAAATATTGGCAGAATAATCGCTTAAATAACCATCAGTTTGATAGTGAAAGTTACGGCGATAATATTGCGGATAAGATTCGAGGTTAACATCTTCCCTAAAATCTTGAGGTTTTTGTTGTTGCATTCTTTGCCAAGTTTGGGGATAATCCAACCAAATTTTCACATAACTTTGTAAAAATTCTTGCCAGTCAGCCTCGAATAACACATTAACGGGATAAATTCCTCTTTGTGCGTCTCGCCAATCTTCTTCAATAATTGTCTGAAATCTACCTTGTAAATTTTGGAAGGTTTCAGGAGTTATTTCTTTATATTGAATGGCATTATTAGGGAAAAATACTTTTTTAATTTCGGTACTAAAGTTTTTATGTGCTAAACTAAAACCTGCTTTGGTTTGTTGCCATGTTTCATAGGCATTCTTTAACAATTCTTCAGGTATAAATTTCGTTAAGTCAAAGGTTGATAGCATGGTGATAATATACAGTTATGATTTTTTGATAAAGTTATGTTAACTATTGTAAAGAAAAATTACGCTCAATAACTGTTTAAAGGAAATTTTGTTGTTTTGGATATGGTTTATGATGGTATAAAAATTTTTATAAGTAGTAATTGATGTTAATATTTATCACCATTTCCGAAAAAGTCAATAATAGTTTAGAAACTAGCAAAAACTTTCTTAAAAATGTCGGAGATACGGCAATTAATAAATCTGAAAATATAACTAATTCTGCAGTAGAGACTTTTAATAATACGAATACAGTTACTAAAAATGTTATTCAAGATAATCTTAATAAAGTAAATAATGCCAAAGATTTAGTTTCAAATACTATTCAATCTTTGTGGAATAATTGGGTTGCTAATCATTGGGCGATTGCTTTTGTAGTTTCTCATCCTATCATTGGTATCGTACTATTAATAACGGTAATTTTGACGATTTGGGGATTGATTCAAATGATACCTTCTTTGTTAGTTAACTTTTGGTTACTTGTGTTTAAATCGCCTTTTATATTTGGTAAATCTTTATTAAAAATTAAAAATGAAAAAGAAGTTACCGAAAACTTTAATTCAAATCAAGAAAAATTATTAAAACAAATATTAACTAAGTTAGAAATGATTGAAAAAGAGCAAAAAAATATAAAAGAAGAATTAAAAAAACATAAGTAATTTAGATAAAATTTTCTTTTAAGTTTATTTTTTTCACCTAATAACACTTCGCTAAAATTCAACTATTACAGATAGAGAAAAGTTATAGCGATTGTATTTTAAAACATAATTTTTCTTATGAAATTTTCTAAAATTATATCACCTTTTTTTATTAAACCGAAGGTGAAGTCATTAACCAAATTATGAAAGGTAAAGTAGCAAAACTCATCAATGTAGATATAATAATTGTTCTTGCTACCATTGTGGTGTTTCCCCCAAATTCTTTAATCATAATTACTGCATTTACCGCCGTTGGCATCGCTGTTTGTAAAGTCAACACTTGTAAATCTAATCCTTCTAAACCGACTAACCTTCCTATACTATACGCTATGATCGGGGCGATCGCCAATCTTCCGATAGTAGCGGTAAATTCGCCGACACCAAATTCAAACTTAGTTTTACTTAATTGAATTCCCAAGATAATTAAAGCAATGGGAATAGCGGAAATACCTAACCATTCTAAACTTTTACCAATGTTAAAAGGTAAGGTTATTTTAGTAAAATGTAAAGTAATGCCGATGACCATTGACCAAATTAATGGTAACTTAAAAGTAGCTTTTAAACTTGTCATCAAACTATCACCTTTTAGCATGGGTGGCAACATTCCAAATAAAACGACACTAGAAAAAATCATATAAATTACAGCTCTTTCTAACCCTTCTTCACCCAAAGAAAAAGCAATAATTGATAAACCCATATTACCGTTATTGGGGCAAAGACTAATGGCTAACAATCCTTTATCATCATCAGCAGATAACTTGAGAAGTTTGCTAATTATCACCACACCAAGATAAATAATTCCCGTGGTTAAAACATAGGCTAAAAGTAACCTTAAAGCTGCATCGTTAGAAATAGTGGTGCGGTAAAAACTATCCGTAACTAAAGCAGGTGCTAAAATATAAACACTAATTTGAGATAAGGTTGATTGATCTAATTTTAGAGTTTTATTGCTAACATAACCCAGCGCAATAATTAAAGCCACAGGCAACACCGAAGAAAGAATTATATTCACGACAAATAATTAGGAATTAGAAAGGAAATGGATAATTAGATATTTTGCATCTTTTAACATTATTAATTGTTAATTTTTTGATACATCATGCCGGGTAATTGAGTAATTAAACCCTCTAACTCTAGTTGTAATAAAATTCCCGAAACTTCTCCACTATTTAATGAACTTTTTTCCACAATTACATCATAAGGAGTTGGGTTGACATCGATCGCTTCATAAATTATTCTAAAAGTAGAAGATAAGATGGGTTCTTCCTTTGTTTTTTTCGATAGAGAGGAAGAAGAAGAAGACGAAAATAACGATAATTGTTGAGTTTCATCTAAACTAGGAATAACTCCTAAACTAGATAATAACTCTTCGGCGGTAATAATCACTTCTGCCCCATGGTGAATTAAACGTAAACAACCTCTAGCCTGAACATTATCAGGAGTATTTGGTAAAGTATAAACATCCCGATTAAACTCATTGGCATAACGGGCGGTAATTAACGCCCCTGATTTTTCTGGTGCTTCCATCACTAAAATAGCTCGGCACAAACCAGCGACAATACGATTACGGGCAGGAAAATTACCCCTTTCAGGTTGACTTCCATATTCATATTCTGTCATAATTAACCCTTTTTCGGCAATTTCTGCCATTAATTGACGATTATTAGAAGGATATACTCTATCAAGGCCATTTCCTAGTATAGCAATAGTTCTACCGCCTCCATCTAAACAACCACGATGGGCTTGAGTATCAATACCTTCGGCTAAACCTGATACTACCGTAAAACCATTTTCGGCTAGAGCTTTTGCTATGTTATACGTCCATCTTCTTCCGTGTTCTGTAGGTTTCCGTGTGCCAACAATACCGATTAAAGGAGTTATGCCTTGATTTTCGGCTAAATTTACTTTTCCTTGATAATATAATATCGCTGGAGGGCTAGGAATTTCTAATAATAATTGAGGGTATTCTTTTTCGTTAGGAGTCCAAAAGTTAGGATTTTTTTCGAGATGTTTTAAGTATAAGTTTTTTGGTTCAATTTTTCTTTTTTCTTCTTGAATTAAGCTACATAATTTTTTACCGATTCCGTCAATTACTATTAATTCTTGTGGTGAAACTGTCCAAGCCTGTTGTAAACTACCAAAATAATCATATATTTTTTTGAGAGATACTGCACCTAATCCTTTAATTTTTGACCATGCTAACCAGTAAATCTTTTCGCTATCTTCTATCATCATAAATATATTATTAAAAATAAAAATAAATATTGGTTTCATAGTACTTGCGAACTTGTTATCTTTATCCCGAAGTTTGAGAGAAAGACGAGTTAAATGAAAAATATATTTAAAACAAATAAAATTCAGAAGTATTTTGCGTAAATTCTATGAGACAATAATATTTTAAGTGCTAAAAAGCTCTAATTGAATATCTTTTTTTTGGGGAAAAATATCATAATTAGCGATAAATAATTCTTGTCCTTTTTGGGAATTATCGATGTTAACATTTCTCATGCCATAGTGTAAATCCCATTCGATAATATTAGCAAAAGAAAATAAATTTCTAATATAATCGCTATCATCGTAAGTAATTAACCATTTATGCTTATTTCCCTTCATTATTTCCGCAAATCTTTCATGATGAAACTGTTTATGTAAGTTACCGTTTTTACCATATAAAGCAGATTTTGTGGCAGAATAATAAGGAGGATCTAAAAATATAAAAACATCTTTACCTTCGGCTTCTACTACTTTTTGATAATCATAATTAGTTATTTCTATATTAGTTAAAATAGAGGCTAAATTTTTGACTCTTTCAATACTTGAATCAGTAAATCTTTTTTGAAAAGCCATGTCAGAATAACCACCACTTTCTGTTGTGCCTGAAAAAGTTATGCGATTAAAAATAAAAAAACTCGCTCCTTTTTGTATATCATTAAAGTTGTCAATATTTGTTTTTAAAAATTGATACAATTCTTTGCCTTCTTTAAATTCTTCTTTCCATTTTATTACTTGATTAATTAATTCTTCTGGATTATTACTACAATTAAACCAAAAATAAAAAAGATTTTTATATAAGTCATTAATCCAAAAATTTTTATTCCTAAACTCTTGTTTTAATGCAATAAAAACCGAGCCACCACCAATAAAAGGCTCTCGATATTCTTCAAAATTTGGTATTAATGGTAAGATGAATTTTAAGGCTTTACTTTTACCACCAGGGTATCTTAAAGGGGTTTTTATCATGGGTTATATACTTTCTATTTCGATTAAAAAATTATTTTTCTCACTTTCTTTCCATAAATTATTAATAATTTCTTTATGCTTATTATTTAGTTTGTTTTGATTCATCAAATACAACAAATCATTTTGACTATCTTTTGAAGATATATTTCCTTTTATTCGAGAAGATGATAGTTTTAAAACTGGAATTGTGATATATTCTTGCTCATTAATTTTGACATTTTTTAGATTAATATAACATTTTTAATAAACCATCTTTTATATCACTCAAGGAAGGTAAAACAGAATTTTTAGTATATTTTCCTTCTATTAACAATAATTTATCCTTAACAACAAACTTCATACTTAATTTCTGTTATTTGAGCAAATATATCCACTAGATTTTATTACTAATTTAAGAATGTAAAAATAAGGCTATTTTTTCTACTGCTTCTCGTAAAATTTCAGGGGATTTCACTAAGGCAAATCTAACATAACCTTCACCATTATCACCAAAACCCGCACCGGGTGATAAAGCCACTCCAGTATTTTTGACTAACTCAACACAAAATTTGATGGAATCTTTCTCCCATGCTTTGGGTAGTTTTGCCCATAGATATAAAGTCGCTTCTGGGGTTGGCACATTCCAGCCAATTTTATTTAATTCTGTTACTAAAAAATCTCTTCTTTCTTGATAAGTTTTAACAGTTTCTTTCACACATTCTTGAGAAGAAGTTAAAGCTGTAATTCCTCCTTCTAAAATACCTTTATATTGGTTAAAGTCAACTACAGATTTAATCTGTTTTAAAGCAGTAATTAACTTTGAGTTACCGATAGCAAAACCAAGCCTAAAACCGCCCATATTATAAGATTTTGAAAAAGTAAAAAACTCTATACTTACTTCTTTTTTCTTATCAACTTGTAAAACTGAAGGTTGTATATTTTCGTTAAAAACTATATCCATATAAGGGAAATCATGGACTAAAACAATATTATTGTCTTTACAAAATTGTACTGCTGACTCAAAAAAATTTAAAGAAGCTGTTGCACTTGTGGGATTATGAGGATAACTTAAAACCATCATTTTTGCCTTATTTAAAACCTCTTTAGGAATATCATTAAATTGAGGTAAAAATTTATTTTCAGGTAATAAAGCCATGGGGTAAATTTTCCCTCCAGCAAGGTAAATTCCACCTGCATGAGAAGGATAACCCGGATCTAATAATAGGGCGTAATCTCCTTCATTTAAGATGGCTAGAGGTAGATGGGCTGTGCCTTCTTGACAACCAATTAACGGTATAATTTCTGTCTCCCAATCCACAAAAACACCGAATCTTTTTTCATACCAATTAGCAACAATTTTTCTAAATTCTGCTGTACCACCGTGTAATAAATAACCATGATTATCAGAGTTATTTAGAGATTTTTTGATAGTTTCTATGATGTGTTTAGGTGTTGGTAAATCTGATGATCCTAAAGACAAATCGATGATAGTTTTTCCTTGAAAAATTGCTTCAGTTTTAGCTTTATCCATATCAGCAAAAACATTTTTTTCTAAGGGTTTTATCCTGTTTGATATTTGCATAAATATAGTTAATAATTAATAGTGATTTGTTAATTGCTAATTACTAATTAATTAAAGATTTTTTTCGATAAATTCTTTCACTTTTTCCCTACCAATTGCACCTTCATTCATACTCATAACTTTTCCTTCTTTAAATAAGATTAAAACTGGTACTCCTTCTACTTTATAAGTGGCTACAGTTTCAGGACTAGCATCTACTTCTAGTTTAACTACTTTTAGGCGATCGCTATAATTTTCGGCAGCCCAATTAATAGAAGGTGACACAAGACGACAAGGGCCACACCAAGAAGCCCAAAAATAGGCTAAAACTGGTTTATTTTCGTTAATTACTTCTTTTTCAAACTGAGAATCACTAATTTCAATCACTTTAGTCATGGTTATGGATAGGTTGTTAATGGTTTGCGATATAATTTAACATCAGAACATCTACGATCTTACTGTACAATGGACTAGAGATTATCTTGAAGTGAAGATAGAATTATTGCATTCGATCAATAGTACGATATTGTATAGCTTCAGCTAGATGATGACTTTGTAAATCATTATCTCCTGCCAAATCAGCAATAGTGCGAGAAACTTTTAAAATACGATCCATAGCACGAGCAGATAAACCTAACTTGCGGATTGCACCTTCTAACAGGTTGCGACTAGCATCGTCTATAATACAGTATTCTCGTAAATGTCGTGATTGCATCTGTGCATTGGAACTGATAGTATCGTTTTTAGGCGTTGCTGAATTAAGGTATGATTTTTAGATAAAGGGGTCAAATTATCAAAAATAAAAAAATGATACAATGTCCAGAGTGCGGGTCTAAACATATTCACAAAAATGGAATTAAAAAAGGAAAGCAAAATCATCTTTG
>NZ_JBGSUU010000097.1:0-43326 GCF_041753295.1 Geminocystis sp. | reverse complement strand
AGAATTAGGGCAAAATAGTTCACAAATTCCCAGTTTATACGCTTATTTTGTGGAAGATGATCAATTTTATTTAGTGCAAGAATATATTGAGGGAAAAAATTTAGCAGAATTAGGGGTAATTAATTGTAGTCAATGTGAGTCTATATTGTCATCATTACTAAATACTATCAAATATGTTCACGGTAATAAAATCATTCACCGAGATATTAAACCAGAAAATGTTATTATCCGAGACTCAGACAGATTACCAGTTTTAATCGATTTTGGAGCGGTAAAAGAAAGTATGGGGGCGGTAAGTTTAAGTAGTGGTTCAACGGTAAGCTCTGTAATAGTTGGTACCAGAGGCTTTATTCCCCCTGAGCAAAGTTTAGGGCGTACGGTTTTTAGTAGTGATTTATATGCCTTAGCTTTGACGTTGATTTATAGTTTGACGGGTAAATATCCTATCGAAATACCTAGTAATCAAATTACAGGAGAATTAGATTGGCAAAGTTTAATCCCTAATTTATCGCCTAATTTAAGAATAGTTTTAGAAAAAGCGACAAAAATGGATATAAGTAACCGTTATCCTACCGCTCAAGCTATGTATCAAGCCTTACATAGTAGTGATATGCAAACTATGGCGGTTGTGCCTCGTGTTAATAATATTGATTTATCAAAAACTGTTACTTCTAATTCACAAGCAACGGTTTTAATTCCCAATTCTGCATCTAATTATTCTATTAGTAATGTTAGTCAAAATCCTGTTAATAATCCGCCCAAAAATAATTTTATACCTCTTTTAGTTACAGGAGTATTGGTTGCATTGGGAGTGTCAGGAGGATTTATTATTACCCAACAAAGAGCGGAAACTCTGGCAAAATTAGAAGAAGTTGAGAGAGAAAAAGAGGAAGCGGAAGTAAAACTGGCACAAGAGCAAGAAAAAAGAGAGCAGGAAGAAGTTAAACGTCAAGAATCAGAAAAAATGAGGTTAGAAGCTGAACAAGCAAGGGTTAGGGCTGAAGAATTACGCAGACAAGCGGAAGTAAAGGCTAAAAGTCAACCTCAAATTAGAACCGTTGTGGTTAATCCATCTTCTATGTCGTCTAATACTTCAAGTGATACGTCTTATGCTACCATAGCAGGTCAATCAGGAACTAAAAATATTCGCTCAGGACCAGGTACAAATTATTCGATTGTAGGACAAGGCTATACAGGAGAAACGATAGAAATATTAGAGAGTGGTTATGATCAAGGCGGTTATAAGTGGTATAAAGTATATCATACTCCTTCAGGTACAACAGGTTGGATTGCTGCACAGTTAATTAATTTTTAGCTTTAAAATTCAAAAAATATTATGAAAATCATCAAATCATTACTCTCTAATTTTCAAATACTTAACTTTTTTCTCGCTTCAGTTATTCTAGGTGGCATTTTCGGCTGGTGGTATATTCCTCAATCTTCTAAATCTTCAATTAAAGATAAAGAATTAACTTCTTCTGTCAAAAGTACTTTAGAAAATTCTTCAACTACTGAAAATAAATCCCCTGAAATTTCCTCATTACCTACACAACCAAATAATCAATCTCAAATCACTGAATCTCCTATAATTCCCCCTGTCATCGAATCTCAAAATACTACTGAAACATTCAAAATTTCTCCTGTTGATCAAGTACCAAAAATTGAGAATAACCCTCCTGAGACATTTACCAATCAATCATCTGCGACCACTGCACAATCACAAATTCCCTCAATTAATTCTCTTTTATCTAATACTTATTTTGGTCATTTTCCTTTTCAAGAAGCACGTCAACAAAGTTTAGTTAATATGGGAAATTACTATAATCGTACAGAATTTTTACACGAAGATGCAGGAGACGCTTTTAAGCGCATGAAAACAGATGCTAAAGCCCAAGGGGTGCAATTAGTCTTAATTTCAGGTTTTCGTTCTATACCAGATCAAACAAAATTATTTCAAAAACAAATTCAAAAACGAGGTAGTAAAGAAGCCGCATCGAAGTTAAGCGCACCACCTGGACATAGTGAACATCATACAGGATATGCCTTAGATATTGGTGATGGAAAACAACCTTCTCTTGATTTAAAATTTCAATTTGAGTCTAGTCAGGCTTATTCTTGGTTAACAAATAATGCTCATAAATATGGTTTTGAGTTGTCTTTTCCTAAAGATAATATACAAGGGGTGAGTTTTGAGCCGTGGCATTGGCGTTATGTGGGATCAAATCAAGCTAATTCTATTTTTGCCATGCCTAGAAATTTACTATATTTCAATAAAAAATAACACATCATAGTATTAAGTTTTGACGACAGTTTAACTTTATCCTGATTCTTTATATAACTTTACACAACAAAATGAAGTTAAAATCTGAAATAGAGAATAAATAATTAATCCCTAAAAATATCATCTTTATTTGATGTCTTCCATGATTGATTTTTTTACTAAATACTGTCCTTGTCTATATTTAGGATTGCAATAGTTTATGATTAATTATGAATTATTCATGATCAATTATTAATTATTCACCATGTTTTTAAGTTCTACTAACAATAAATGGCAACCTATATTCAAAGAATTAGAAGGAATTTTAGGTAAAAATGGTGTAGTTAAACGCAAAGACGAACTTTTAACCTACGAATGCGATGGATTAACGGAATATCGTCAACGCCCAAGGTTAGTAACATTACCGAAAACCACGGAAGAAGTTGCCGCCATTGTTCAAATTTGCAATAAATATGAAATAAAATGGGTTGCAAGGGGTGCGGGTACGGGTTTATCAGGAGGTGCATTACCTTTAGAAGATAGTCTTTTAATCGTTACCGCTAGAATGCGTCAAATTTTGGATATTGACTATGAAAATCAAAGAATTGTTGTGCAACCCGGCATTATCAATAATTGGGTAACACAAGCCGTTAGCGGTGCAGGTTTTTATTATGCTCCAGATCCTTCTAGTCAGATAATATGTTCTATAGGTGGTAATGTGGCAGAAAATTCGGGGGGTGTACACTGTTTAAAATATGGTACAACTACTAATCATGTTTTAGGTTTAACCATCGTTACCGCACAAGGAGAGATATTGAAAATAGGGGGAAAAGTACCAGAAATGCCCGGTTTTGATCTTACAGGCTTATTTGTAGGCTCAGAAGGCACTTTAGGCATCGCTACGGAGATAACCTTAAAAATTCTCAAAACTCCTGACGCTATCTGTGTTGTGTTAGCGGATTTTAACAGTATTGAAGAAGCAGGAAGTGCGGTTGCACAGATTATTCGTGCTGGTATTCTTCCTGCAGGTATGGAAATGATGGACAATTTTAGTATTAATGCGGTGGAAGATGTCGTGGCGACTGACTGTTATCCTCGGGATGCCCAAGCCATTTTATTGGTAGAATTAGACGGTTTACAAGTGGAAGTTGACACTAATAAGAAAAAAGTTGATGCTATTTGTCGCTCTTGTGGTGCTAGAAATGTTACCTCCGCTAGTGATGCCCCAACTCGCCTCAAGTTATGGAAAGGAAGAAAAGCGGCTTTTGCAGCCATGGGTAAAATTAGCCCTAATTATTTTGTACAAGATGGAGTTGTACCTCGCTCAAAATTGTCTCAAGTTTTGGGGGAAATAAATGCTTTAGGTGAACAATATGGTTATCGTATCGCTAATGTTTTTCATGCTGGAGATGGTAATTTACATCCTTTGATTTTATATAATAATGCCATAGAAGGCTCTTTTGCAAAAGTGGAAGAATTAGGAGGAGAAATCCTTAAGTTATGTGTGAGAGTTGGTGGTAGTATTTCTGGTGAACATGGTATCGGTAGCGATAAAAAATGTTACATGAGCGATATGTTTACGGAAACTGATTTAGAAACTATGCAATATGTCAGAAGCAGTTTTAACCCTAAAGGCTTGGCAAATCCTGACAAAATTTTTCCTACTCCTCGCACCTGTGGAGAAGCTGCTAATGCTAATAAGGTTGATTATAAAGGATCACAAGCATTTTAAATATTATTAATTAATGCTTTTGCTTTGAGTATTATTTCTTCAAATTCTTTGTCTGGTTGCGATAATGCCGTAATTGCACCTCCAACACCGATGGAGGTTCTTTCTTCGGTTACAATAGCAGTACGAATTACTATATTTAAGTCCATCGTACCATTGAGGGCTAAAAATCCGATACTACCTGAATAAATACCTCTTGCTTCGGTTTCTAATTCGTCAATTATCTCTAGTGTCCTCTTTTTTGGTGCACCTGTCATTGAACCACCGGGGAAACAAGCCTTAATACATTCTATGGGTTTTATTTCTTTCCTAATTTTTCCCTTGACTGTTGACACCATTTGATGTAAGGTTGCGTAAGTTTCAATAGCCATTAATTTAGGAACTGTCACTGTACCAATTTCACAAATTTTACCTAAATCATTACGCAATAAGTCCACAATCATTAGGTTTTCCGCTTTCTCTTTCTCACATTTTTTTAAACTATTTTTTAGTTGTTTATCTTCTTCTTTATTTTTACCTCTTTTTACTGTGCCTTTGATGGGTTTTGATTCTAAATTACCATTTTTTTCTAAGTGTAAAAATCTTTCAGGTGATGAGCAAATTATTGTTGTTTTTCCTAATTTCAAAAAACTGCTATAGGGTGCAGGATTTTCTTCTCTTAACTGTAAGTAAAAATTTAAAGGCTTATATATAGTAGGTAACAAAATCTGATTTGTTAAGCAAATTTCATAACTTTCTCCTTGGGTTATTTTTTCTAAGCAAGTTATTATATTATCTAAATATTCTTTTTTCTCTCGACTTAATTTATAAGACTGTTTTTCTTTATTTCTCTCTAGGTTATTTTTATCTTTTCTTTCTTTCTTATTAATAATATTTTTATCTTTAATTATCTTTACTTCATTATTAATTAATTGAAGTTTATTCTCTATTTCTTCAAACCATTGATTTGCTTTTTTTTCTTCCTTTACTTTATCCATAAATATTAAGTAAATTTCTTGACAAATATGATCAAATATGATCGAGCGATCGCCAAATATAAAATTAGCATCAGGCAAACAAGATTGATGTTTATTTTTATTACCTAATAAGGCTTTTAATTCATAACCAAAATAACCGATAAAACCACCATTAAAATTAAAAGGTAAATCTTGATTATCAAAAGTATAATTATCTAAAGTCTCTTGCAAAAATTGAAAAATATCACCCTTTAAAATTTTTATATTATTATTTTTAGTAACTTTAATTTCTTGATTATTAACGTCATATTCAACTAAAAAACTATGCTCACCTTCACTGTCTCCCATATAAGAAAACCTTGATAAACCTTTTGCTATCATACTACTATCTAACCAAAAACTAGAATTAGATTGACTATAAATTTTTTCAAAAACTAAAGCAGAATCTATAAATATATTTAATTTTTTACTATAAACTTTATAATTTTTATTGTTAGTTATTTCTATATTATTTAGTTGATTTTTTTTAGCTATTTTATCTTTTGTTTCATTTTTAAGTAAGGAGGGTAAATAACTAATTTTATTCACAGATTGATGATAGTCTTTTGTTAAATCACGGAAATTAATTAATAACTCTTTCCCATACTCAGAAGCGATAGATTCTGGATGAAATTGCACACCCCAAAAAGACTTATATTTATGTTTAATTCCCATAACTAAATTATCCTCAGTTTTAGCAATAACTTCTAAATCATTAGGTAAAGGATAATCAATTATTAAAGAATGGTAACGCATCACGGAAAAAGGAGAAGGAATACCTTTAAAAATACTGTGCTGATGGTGATAAATTTTACTAATTCTACCATGAAAAGGCTCAGGCGATCGCCTAATTTTTGCCCCATAAAAATAACCTAAACCTTGATGCCCTAAACATACACCTAAAATGGGAATATTTGCCTTTAATAAAACCTCACCACAGACACCAAAATCTTTTATATTTTCAGGATTACCTGGACCTGGAGATATAATAATATTATCAAAATTAAGCTCTTTTATTTCCTGCCAAGATAATTGATTATTAGTAATAACTATAGGCTCTTTTTGATTAACATCCGCCAATAATTGGTAAATATTGTAGGTAAAAGAATCATAATTATCAATAATTAAACTTTTCATATAATTTTCAAATTTATCAAGCTAACTTTAAATTATAAAACATCTTTATTGATAAGTATTGCCTTTATCTCCTATGCGCTACCCTTACAAAAAAACTTTTTTATTACACCCTAATTAATCACAAAAAAAAGGATAAATATTTATCCCTACAAATAGTTAAATTGATTTTACGGAGGGTTAATGCCATTAACCCCTACTTCTGTGATTATTCTGCAAATAATTTTTTACCAATAACCATTTCTTGAGCGTTACCATTAGTATCAATGCGTAGCTCGTGAATATTACGACTCATTTCTCTAGCTACATGATAACTCTCAATATCTCCTTGCTCAAAATAAAGTAAGGCAGCTTTGCGTAAATCATCCACCGCTTTTTGTTTCGCACCAGTATCGAGATAAAGTACCCCTCTTTTATGATAGGCTTTACTCAGGCTAGAATTTTTCTTAATAGCTTCTGTGTAATCTTCTATTGCACCAGCATAATTTCCTAATTTTTCGTAACTTAATCCTCTTTGATAGAAGAAATCGGCGGAGTCAGGCTGAGAGCGTAATTCTTGGGAAATATTTTCTAAATCTTTAATATTACTAACAATATTATTTAAGTCTTGATGTTGTAATTCAAGTCTTGTAATTTCACTCTTAATATCTTCTTTTTGTTTAGCTAAATTATCTTGCATAGATAACTGTAATTTTTCTACACGATTAGCTAAATCTGTTTGATTTTCTATGAGTTTAGTCGTTAATTCACTATGATTAACCTCTACTTTACCCATCAACTCATCAATTTTTTGTTGTTGAGTATTATGGGCTTCTACTAAACTATCATTAAATTGTTTACGACTAATAACATTACAACCCACCCCAACAGTTAAAAGTACGGAGGCTGGAGCTATATTATTAGTAATAACAGAAACTACCGCACCCAATGCCGAAAGTCCTAAACCTACATAACCGACTATATCTTGTTTTTTTTCCATGATTTTTTACCATCAATAAAAGATTAAAATTTATTATTCTAAAAAGTTTGTAGTAAAGGCTTTAGCCTTAAATTAGCTCCCATGAGCATGAAATTTTATTACCCTCAATGGTAAAACTACTAACTTTGTTTACACTAAAACTGCACAATTAAGCTCAAAAATTGGCAGGGCATATTTAGCTTCTTCTGGAGTTAAAAATTGTGGAATTACTTGTAACAAGACATCATAAGTATCATGATTGTCATCTTCAAAGTTCCAAGATTTAGAAATGGTTTGAAACCATAACAACATATTAGTGCGTAACCGTTCTAAATCATCAAATAATAACGCAGCAGCACAGTAACGAATTAAATCAATTAAATCCCGTTTACAAGTGGCATAATAATCTTTAAATTCAGGATTACGTTTATTTTTACCCACTTTTACAGCTTCTACGATAGCATCAGCGTTATCTCTAATTTTGATATAAGCACTCATTCTTATCTGTTGAGATTCTAAATAATCCTCTAAAAATTTTAACTCAAAATCTTCTGCATAACGCCCGTCAGCTTCGAGAGTTAAATCTGCAAATTGTTTTAACATTTTTCCAAACTCCTTATAATTTTAATAAAATTGTGTTAGACTGCATCACTGGTATTAGATAAATATTGGGCAACTTCTCCTTTCGTATTCTCTAATTGACTAATCATCGAGCGAGTAATTAACTTTCCTTCCTCTACTAAAATCTTGCCAGATATAGGGTGAAGAATATTTTGTTGAGCCCTTCTACCGATTAAGGATTCAATATCATCAATCTCGCTTAAATACATCCCCGAAGGCAATTCCACAACGACTCCTTCACCGATTACCCTAGCTTGACAAGCTAAACGAGAATTAAGTTTACAGGTTGTAATCACTTCTAAAGTCCGTTTTTCTCTACGATTAAGAGGAGATAAACTTTCCATGCCTTCTTTGATATAAACGTGACAAGTAGAACACATACCTCTACCGCCACACTCTTGTGAAACATTTAGTTGACTTTTCAGCAATCCTGATAAAAGATTATCATTAGTTTTAATTGCTGTATCTGTACCTAAAGGATCGAGTCTGATGGATTTTGCCACTATCTTTACATCTGATTTATTAAGGGATTAATTTAAGATTAGCGTATGTTTTTATGAAAATGAAAGATAGTTATCCGTCAATTTTCGATACATTTCTTAAAGTTACCTTTAGTTATCAGTAGAATTACTTTCTAATAAGCGATCCATAATGGTAGAATGATCGTGACCTTCTTCTGACAGTGCCTTAGCTAACTTAAGTCTTTCCTCTAAACCGATGACAAAATAATTTGATTGTGCCCCCATAGACTCGCAACTAAGTTGAACACATCCAAGTTCTTCCCCCGTCAACTGACTGAAAAATGAGCTTAAAATTCCCGCTTCAGGATGACAAGCGAAACCTTTATATTGAGGTGCTGCTTCAGCAAAAGGAGAATTAACGGTATTTACCACGATAAAACCTTGAGAATAATAGTCGAAATTAAAATTAACTACCCCCCAACCGTGAGTTTTCCAACATTGTTTTAAACAACTCAGAAATTGAGCCATTTCCATTTGTGCCAACGGCATTTCATAATATTCGCTGACTTCTTGGATAAAACGGCGATAAAAACTTTTGCCCCACCAACGTCCACAATTATAAAGAACAATCCCTGTAGCTTGACCAATTTCTTCGTCTAAACCAGCATAAATACCCTGTAAAAGAACTTCAGGTAAAGCGATTAATCTTGAGCCTAGTCTTGTTTCTAATAATCCTAACTCAAAATCTCCTTGTACATAAGCAGAAGGCGTAAAATAATTACCTTTTAAGGCTTTTTCTTGAACTAAATTAGCAACGGAAATCATGAATTTTTCCTCTTATTTTTGATATTTTTTTGGGCTTTAATTAGCTAAAATAGGACTATTAATTAAATAATCATTAGCTTGGGCTAAAAATGGTTGAATATGAGCTAATTCATCATTAGAAAGAACATTATTTAATTTAGTTATTAACAATGAATAAATAGCCGTAAAAAGATGTTGAGATTGATGTGCTTGAATTATATCTGTCAGCCATTCTAATAAACGATGTTCGAGAAATTCGTGGTTATTTAACATCATCGCCATACTGCAATATCTCATAATCACTAACCAGTGACGGATACTTGTTTCAATTTTCTTAGGATTTTCTCTAGGAAATTGGGCAACTAAATCATCGGCAATGTCTTGAAAAATGTTAATTTCTTCGTCTCGTAACAGTTTATAAGCGGGGATTCTATCTTTTAGAGAAGAAACCTCTAAGGAAAGTTTATTTAAGTCTTCCCCGTTTAAATATTGAAATTCCGCTTCGTGAATCAGTGCTTGTAATTCTGGATACATAATTTTTTCCTAAAATAAATCAGCTAAATCGTTAACATTCAATGATTGAGATTTAATGTTGGTAACATCAGACATTTGAGGCATAGAAGCGATATGGACTTTTTTATTGATGCCTTGATTTTGCCCATGCCATACCATGCGTTGAAAAAACTCCCCTACTGTCATAGTTAAACCGTAAGTAGGTTGATTTATTTCCCCTGATAATTCTTGATTTTCTTTCGTTACTCCTTGGTAGTTATGAAAAATACCTTGCCAATTATGTAAACCGAAAAAATCTTCTACCGTCAAACCTAAATGAATATTTCTGACTACCTTTTCTACTATCACCTCATCCATATCTGGGATGATTTTTAAACCTTGCCAGTTTGCTTTTTGGAAAAAATTTTCAACGGTGACACAGGTTGATGGTATCATTTTAGATATTCTCCATTGACTAATTTTTTCTGAATATCTTTTGCTCCTGCACCCTCATTTTGCCAGAAAGTCGCTGCATCAATACGATCTTGTTTCCCTAATAAAAATTTACAATAGGTTTCACCCATGGAATAACACTGAATTTCAATGCAGTTAAGTTGTTTTTGAATAAAGCGACTGAAAAAACCAGCCATTAAACCAGCGTAAATGTGACATACGGGTTTGCCCACATCCCCTAAAGTGCGCGCCACCGCCGAGTCAAAAATATTAACAAACATAAAGCCATTTTTTTGCTCACTTAAGTCCACATCCCAGTTACCCCATCCCTGAGTGGTAAAAGGCCACCACCACGCCTCAAGAACGTATAATAAATTCATGTCTTTAGGGTTTTTAGGATATTCATATTCAGTGTTAAACCATTGCTCAAAAAACTCAGCGTCTCTAATTCCCCAAGCCTTACCGATATTATACATTACTACACTAGAAGCAGAACCAACTTCCTCTTCTAAACCTTCGATTAATCCCACGATAAAATCTTCAGTTACAAGAACATTTCGAGATTCATTCCAGTCAGTAATATTTCCATTTTTAGTATCAAAATGAAAGAAGTCTTCTAAGGTGTAATGATCATGTTTTTTAGGGTATTTATTCTTCCAAAGATTTTTGGAAATTTTGTCCACAGTACGACTTGATTTTGTAGGTGTAAAAGTCATCTGGTTTTCAATCCTCTTATCGTTATTATGGTGATTAAATTATTAAATTAGTTGTAAATTAATTTACCTTCTGTATTTATTTTAACCAGTTTTTTTATTTCGATCTATTTTTTAAACATTTCGATACAATTCTGATATTATTTGTTATATATTTTATCGTTTAAATATGGTAGAATTAGACGACTAAAATAAATATTAAAAATTAGGAATTATTACTTATTACTTATTACTTTATTCTCAAGCGGCATTCTTTTTAATTAAATATTCTACGGTAAGATTTTTTTCTTCAATAATATTAGGTAAATCTTGAATAATTACGGAAGATTTTTTGATAAAAGCATTCGTCCATTTTTCAAACCATTTTAATTGCATCATGGTGGCTTGATTACTCATTGTACCGCCGAAGGAAATTTTACCTTTTTTATCCATAGAAAATTGTTGTAACCATTCTACGTCAGGGCGAGAATCTTCAAAGTTTTTAGCGGTAATTGTACCACCTAAATAATGACTTGTAATATTGGCTATGGTTTCAAAGTTAGTAATAACATCACCAATACTGATTTTTTTGAAGACAGAATTTTGAAATGAAGAAATTAAAGTCATTCCCAATGCACAAGGGTCAAAACCTTTATCAAATCTGGTACTATTATCATATACAGCACCTTGAAAAATAGCACCATTTAAGTGTGCACCATTCAAGAAAGTACCTGATAAATCAGCTTTCAAAAAATTGGCTTTGGTGAGAAAACTACCCGTTAAATATGCTTCTTTTAGAATTGCTTTTTTAAAGTCAACTTTGCTTAAGTATGCTTTAATTAAATATGCACCCGATAAATTTGCACCCGATAAATTTGCACCACTGAGATTCCCTTCATTGAAGTAGCAGTTACTCAAATTTGCGTTACTTAAATCAGCATCTCTTAAGTCAGCATAACTCAAGTCTGAACCTGACAAATTAATACTTTTAAGGTTACTACCTTTTAAATCTATTCTTCTTAATTGGAGTTTTCTAAAATCTCTTTCTCCTTGATTATATTCTCTTTGAATATCAACACTTCCTCTATTTCCTAACATTCTTTTCTCCCTAAAAATTAAGTGTTATTTTAGATAGCAATAGTATTAAATAAACGTAACTTTTATTATATATACATATATTTAAAAGCCCTAAAATATTTTTTAATTTCAGCTTTTAGTTACTTTATATTAAGCAGTTTGACAATCCATAGCTAAATTGTAACGATATTTCTGAAAAAAATGTCTTGTTTTTTTACAAAACTTTGTTAAAGTTTAATCATCTTATAAATATTTATAAAATAGTAAAAATACTGAGTATTTATACATACATATTTACGGTAAAACTTTTTTAATTTTTGTAAAGATTTCATAAAGTTTATATTTGTTGACTAAATATAAGTCACCAAGTAGTTAGAAATTAGTAATTAGAAATGAGGAATTAGAAAGGAAACGGGGAGAGAGGAAGAATTATTAATCTTAAGTTTCAGGATATTCTTGTCAATCTTTTAGATTATATTTGAAGTTGTTATGACTTTTTGAAAAGGACTTTATTGTATGTTTAGATACAGAAACTATTAAGTAAAAAGTATCAATATTTAACAGTTAATTGACGAGTCGAATCGTTAATTGTTCAATTCCTGTGTAGTTTTAGATCAAATCTATAATAATTAGTCAAATGATACTAATGTCTAAAAAAACAAATAGAAAAGCTAATCGGTTACAAAACCAAGATAGTTTTATACTTAATTCTATAGCTCGTGTTAAAAATTTATTTTCTCCTTATCAGTTAGCTTGTATCCCTTTAACTGCTCTTATTCTGATGGTGTGGAATAGTGCAGCTAAAGCTCAAGGATTTGGACAACCTGAAGATGTGGGACAACTTAAAATTGTATTAGATTCTGTTTTCTTGTTAATTACAGGAACTTTAGTTGTCTTTATGAATGCTGGTTTTGCGATGTTAGAAACAGGTTTCTGTCGTCAAAAAAATGCTGTTAACGTCTTAGCGAAAAACTTAATCGTCTTTGCCATCGCTTCTATTGTTTATTGGGCAATCGGTTATGGTTTAATGTACGGTAATGGTAACGGTTTTATTGGTTTAGATGGTTTCTTCTTTAATGGTAGCAGTCTTCCTTATAGTGACTCAGAAGCCTTTGAAGTCGCTAAAACAATGGTGGATGGTACAGAAGTTGAAGTTAAAACCTTAACAAAAGTACCTGAATCTATTTCTTTCTTTTTCCAATTAGCCTTTGCGGCAACGGCGGCTACTATCGTATCTGGTGCGGTGGCTGAGAGAATCCGTTTCGATGCTTTTTTAATCTTTAGTGTTTTATTAATCGGTATCGCTTACCCCATTACGGGTCATTGGATTTGGGATGGTGGTTGGTTAGCTTCCATGGGATTTCGTGACTTTGCAGGATCAACGGCAGTTCACTCTGTGGGCGGTTGGGCTGCATTAATGGGGGCAGCAATTTTAGGACCACGTCAAGGTAAATACACATCTGATGGTACAGTCCACGCTATACCCGGTCATAATATGAGTATTGCGACTTTGGGATGTTTAATTCTTTGGATTGGTTGGTTTGGCTTTAACCCCGGTTCAGAATTAGCCGCTACAGCTAACGTTCCTTATATCGCCCTTACTACTAACTTAGCGGCTGCCGCCGGTGGCATTACCGCTACGGCTACCTCTTGGGCAAAAGATGGTAAACCAGACTTATCCATGATTATTAACGGTGTATTAGCTGGTTTAGTGGGTATTACTGCTGGTTGTGCTGACGTAACTTATTTCGGTGCTATTATTATTGGTGCGATCGCAGGGGTAATTGTGGTTTTTGCTGTAGGATTTTTTGATAAAACTTTAAGAATTGATGATCCCGTAGGTGCAACTTCCGTACACTTAGTTTGTGGTGTTTGGGGAACTTTAGCTGTTGGTATTTTTAGCACAAATGGTCATAGTTTCGTTACTCAATTAATCGGTGTCTTAACTGTTGGTGGTTTTACCGTTGTACTTAGTTCTATTTTCTGGTACGCCCTTAAAGCAACTGTAGGTATTAGAGTTCATGCAGAAGAAGAAATCAAAGGTTTGGATATTTCCGAACATGGCATGGAGGCTTATAGCGGTTTTGTCAAAGAAGCTGATATTCTTTCTGGTGGTTTTTCCTCTACGGTGGGAGAAGTAAGTTCTGGTATAGAAATGTAATTAGGAATTAGAAAGGAAACGGGGAATGAAAAATGAGTCATAAGTTAACACTGCTTAATTATTTTGTCCGCTCCCTAAATTTCTTAATACGGCAAGACTTTGACAATTCTAACTCCCCCAAAGTTGGGGGCTGGGGGGCTTAGTCATTAGTAATTAAATTTTGTTTATTTTCCTTATCTTTGCCACAGATAGGGATTTTTTTTAGTTAAATTTAGGCTTTTAGGTTTAAAATTGACTAAAATTACTGTTATTTAACTTAATGATCATTAGTGCTGTTATTTGCTTAGTTTTATTAGTTTTTCAAAGTGTTTGTTTTTTTATCCTCCTCAGTCGTTTATTTCGAGGTGCAACTCGATTTCCTCCTTTAAAGCCTCAATGCCCTAATCCCTCTTTTTTAGCTAAAGTTAGCGTAGTTGTTCCCACTCTCAATGAGTTTGATCGCATCGATAAAATGTTAGAAGGTATTACCCGTCAAAGCTATGAAGTTAAAGAAATAATCATAGTTGATAGTAACTCTCAAGATGGTACAAGAGAAAAAGTGATGGAAGCCTCAAAAAAAGATCCTCGTATTCGTCTTGTCACCGATCCACCTTTACCTAAACAATGGATAGGGCGACCTTGGGCATTACATAATGGATTTTTAAATAGTTCATCTACCAGTGAATGGATTTTAGGCATTGATGCTGATACTCAACCTCAAAAAGGTTTAATCCCTAGTTTGTTGAATTTTGCTAATACCCATAATTATGATGTGGTTTCTCTTTCTCCTCAATTTATCATTAAATACCCTAGTGAATGGTGGTTACAACCAGCTTTATTAATGACTTTAATTTATCGTTTTGAGTCGTCAGGGGTGGATGCTAAAAGTGCTGAAACTGTCATGGCAAATGGACAATGTTTTTTAATTAAGCGCAAAGTTTTAGAAGCTATAGATGGTTATAGTTATGCTTCTAATTCTTTTTGTGATGATGTCACCCTTGCCCGTTATATCGCTAGTCAGGGTTATAAAGTTGGCTTTGCTGATGGTGCAAAAATTATCAAAGTCAGAATGTATGAGGGTTTAAAAGAAACTTGGACAGAATGGGGGCGATCGCTTGATCTTAAAGATGCAGCCTCAAAAAGTCAATTATGGGCAGAATGTGGCTTTTTAGCTTTAATTCAGGCTTTACCTTTACCCATAATCATTACAGGGTTTATATTTTGCTCCTCCCTTAATTTTCTCAGTTTTTATCTATTATTTATTCTTAATTGTCTTTTATTATTTATTCGTTTTGCTTTATTATTGGCGATCGCACCATCTTATAATTTCACAAAATCATACAAAGAATTATTGTTTTTCCTCTCACCAACAGCAGATATTTTGGCAGTGATAAGAATATTTTTATCGGCAATACAAAAACCCCGTCAATGGCGAGGCAGAATTTATAATTAGGAATTAGGAATTAGGAATTAGGAATTAAGAATTAAGAATTAAGAATTAAAAATGAGGAGAGATTGCATCATGTCAAAAATAGTTAATAAGCAAAAGTAGAAAAATCAATTTTAGTATAGTTTAAGTTAATTTTAATCCCTTTGCCCTTTATTTAAAACCTACAATATTACTATAATGAATTCAAGTAAATTATATCAATGGAGTAAATATTTTTTCATAGTATTGATAATTCTGTTTTTGCCATTATTATCCCCTAAAAAAAGTTATAGTGAACAAAAGCCGTCACTAGCGATTCAAGCAAACCGTTGTCGTTATTATTATATTCGTTCTCGTTCGGGAGATAGTTCTGCTAGATTTTTATTAATGACTAAAGATAGCGAAACAAATGGATTAAGTGGTTTAGAAAAATGTATCAACGTTATCGACAATTATCTCAAAGAAACCACCGTAACCACTCAACAAAGAGAAGTTTATGAAAATGTTAGAAATAATATGAGCTTTTTTGTCGAAAAACAATCCTCTGAGTGAACTTTAAAAATCTGCAAATTGCCCAAAACAAGTATTTTCAAAAGTTTTAACGAGGTATCTGTGTTGATTTGTGGGCAATGCCCACCCTACATTTAAAGATGCGTAAGTTTTATTGAGAATTTTTGAAGTATTAACAATTATCTCATCATTCTCTCTCTACGAGTTGGATTCCAATTATATCTAGGAGATTGGGATTGATTAACGGTTACTTTTTCTGAAGTATCATTCACCTTAGATATATTTTTTTCTTTGATAATTTCTTTTTGTGGTTGAATATCTGGGGCAACAATTTCTTGCATCACTCCTTGAGGAGGAATTTCTGAGGGTAAAGTAGTCGGATTATTACCTTCTGTTGGCATTGGCGTTATATTGGGTGCAGTAGTAGAGTCATAACTAAAATAAACATGACCTAATGGTTTACCTTCATAAGTTCTTTTGGTGAAACGCCATCCGGGGTTAAGCTGTATTTTCATGGGTTGACTATTCAAACCTTGGGCTGTACCGACAATAATAGGCGGTTGATTGCTATTTTTACGATTAATACCAATTAGAGTCAAATTACCATCTTTTTCGACTAAATTCAGCAAAATATCTAAACCGTAGTCTTGGCCATCGTAGCGAATAGAATAACCATTAGCATCAGTGCTACGACGACAGTGTCCACTAAAATCAAAGTTTAATAATAATAAATCCACATTGACAGGATTTCCTCCTGTTTCTTTCCAACAACTATTTTTATTCGGTATTTGTTCAATTACAATTAAATTATACTTATTTCCTCCATAGGGTTGTGCTATGGCGATAAAATCTGGTTGATTTACTTCTGATTCTTGAAAAGTTACGGCTTTGACTGCGTTGAAGGGTAAAAAACTAGAGAAGGCAGTTAAGGCTAAAATTGATAATCTGGTTGATAATAATGATTTAAGCATGGTTGGTATTTAAACTTTTTTAGTGACAATATTGCTTTAATTTATGTACATAGATAATTAAGCAGTTAAGGAATTTGTTCAATTTCCCTATTGAATGTTATATCACTTGACTTACAAATCATAAACCATGTTCCGATAATTTTTTTTCTTTATCTTATTAGACCTCTTCCAAAATAAAAAGTAAAATCTATTTTAGGATGGAAAACGTTAATTTCTTAACTCATTACTCATTACTTATTACTCATTACTCCACTTCTGCAAGAAGTCTATTGATTCCATCTCAATATTAAAGACAACCTCAGTTTTACCTGAAAGATGTCTCTAGGATTTTATATTTATTTGTATATTATTTAAGGTCTTTATCTAAGCTGACCTCAATTTATCTCAAAATTATATTCCCATGTTTATAAAGTTATATGGATTTTCTTAATCTTTTCTTTAGATTTTATTAATGAATATCTCAAATTATTACGAAATATTAACTTAAGGTTAACTTTTGTAAAGAGAAACTCCTAGTTTTTGGGATAACCACACTTCAAAATTTCTCAAAGAAAACTTTTTTTTACCTCCTGTTTCTACCATTGGTTCAACTAAAATAGTAAACATTCCTAAACGATTACCAGCTAAAACATCCGTAAATAAGCGATCGCCAACCATAGCAACTTGTTCGATAGGATGATTCATAGCCGTAACGGCTTGTCGAAGTTTACGACGAGAAGGTTTAGCCGCACCAAAAATAAAGGGTAAATCTAAGCTAGAAGCAATATTACTAATACGACTTTGACTCAGGTTGTTACTTACTAACCAAAGATCAGTAACTTGTTTTACTTCTGTCACCCATTCTATTAATTCAGGAGATAACTGTTTTTCTTTCCAAGGTACAAGGGTTTCATCTACGTCTAAAACTAACCCTTTTAAATTGTATTTTTGAATAAGACTAGGGGTAAGATGAATAACAATATCACCTAAAACTAAATCAGGCTGTAAAATTTTGGCTCTGGACATGATAAAAATAATTACGATCAAATATAAAGAAGTCTGTTAATAGTTTACTGTTCATTGTTGATTGTCAATTATTCATAAGTTTAAGTTAAACTGTTAGGAGCATAAATTAAGGTCAAAAAAACAATTATGGGTGACAATTTACCAGAAAATGAAAAAGTAAATGTGGCTAATCAAGAAGAAAATTTTTGGTTAGAAATATTTAAAACCGTCGCTATGGCTGTAGTTTTATCTTTTGGTATTCGCACTTTTGTAGCGGAAGCCCGATATATTCCTTCATCTTCCATGGAACCTACATTATTGATCAATGATCGCTTAATTGTGGAAAAAATGAGTTATCGTTTCAATGAACCAAAAAGAGGAGATGTTGTTGTTTTTAATGTAACGGACAAACTACGAGAAGAGAATTTTCAAGCCAATGAAGCATTTATTAAGAGAATTATCGGCTTACCCGGAGATGAGGTAATGGTGAAAAATGGGAAAGTGATCGTTAATAACGAAATGCTGAAAGAAAATTATATCAAAGAAAAACCAGATTATAATTTTGGCCCTGTTACTGTACCAGAAAATCAATATTTAGTCTTAGGAGATAATCGTAATAATAGCTATGATTCTCACTATTGGGGATTTGTACCACGAGAAAAATTTATTGGTCGTGCTTCTCTTCGTTTTTGGCCTCCTCAAAGAGTGGGTTTAATTGATGAAAAACCAACTTATATTGAAATGCCTAAATAAAAAGATTAATTGTTAATTATTTTATCTATTTATAACGGGGAATGACGAAGTAATGTAGGATAGAATTTGATGCAATTATTTATGTCTGATGGATAAGGATTAATGTTTATAATCTTGATTCACCTTAGAAATTAAAGCTGAAAGCAATATTAACCAGACTCGATGAGTAATACTAATTCTGTCGTTACCGAGTTATTAACCGCCTTTCCCCAAGGTTGTACTCAAATGTATTTTAAGTCTTCTTTAACGGCTCTTTCTCATGCCATGGAAGATCAAGTTTTGGCTAGTGACACTGAGGATGAACAGCCTTTAATTATTGCTAGTTTTCAGAAAGAGAGATTTTATCGTCAAGAAGCTCATCGTTATGGGCGCATTGGCACACTTTCTCCTCATGTTTATGTATTAGCTGCTCCTGAAACTGAATTTAGCAGTATTTCTGATGTCTATGAAAAGGTAGCTTTTACCGAAGATGATGCCTTAAGTCATGAATGGCATTTAGTGATAATTGGTAAAAATTATGCTACTTGCTTAATTTGTCGGGAAAAAACCCATTTACCCAAAACTCAGGCTTCAGAAATGGCTATGGATAATAGTCGTCGTTTTGAAGGTATTTGGACTTTTGATCGTCAAGTTAGTCAAAAAGCGGCAGAAATTTTATTACATCGTATCGCTGGTTATCGCCCTGAATTGAAAAAGAAAATTAATCAGGCTTTAAAATTATATTGTCAAAGTATTCCAGATAAATCAAATGTTCATCAATTCGATGTTTTTGATTCTCCGATGATTAATCCTGATCCTTTTGTGCAAAGATTGATCACTTATTTACAAGCAGGACAATACAAACTTATTAAGGCTAATCGCTTTTTAAGTGTTAAGGAAAAAAAAGAAAGGTTACTTAATTCTGTTACAGATGCCATACGGCGATCGCTCAATCCTCAAGAAATTTTACAAGTAGCGGTAGATAAATTAGGAGAAGGAATGGGAGTTTGTCGTTGTTTGATTTATCGTTGTCAGGAAACAGATTTAAACGCTAAAATTAATCATGAATTTTTGAATGACAAAATTAAATCTATTAAAGGAAAAACTTGGCCTTTAAAAAATAATCCTCTATTTCAAGAAGTTTTAGACGTGAGAGAGTCTATTAGTATTGATGATGTAACTATTGATTCTCGTATTCAAGATCATTCTTCAGCTTTATCGAAATTAATTACCAGTTGTTCGATTATTTCTTGGTTAATGGTGCCGATACTCTATCAAGGAAAATTGTTAGGAATGATGGAATTACACCATTGTGACGCTATTCCCATAACTTGGAAACCTGAAGATATTGCTTTAGTAGATGCCATTGCCACTCAAGTAGGTGTTGCTTTAATTCAAGCAGAATCTTACGCTAATTTAGAAAATCTTAACGAACAATTAGAAGCATTAGATCGTACTCGTTCAAATTTAGTAGCTATTACAGGTCATGAATTACGAACTCCTTTATCAACAATTCAAGTATGTTTAGAAAGTTTGGCTAATGAGCCTGAAATGTCGGAAGAGTTACGTCAAGTCATGTTAACGACGGCTTTACATGATGCGGAAAGAATGCGTAAATTGGTACAAGATTTTCTCACTCTTTCTCAATTAGAAGGGGGTACTGTAGAATGGAATTCTGAACCTTTATCCTTAGAAGAATGTATCGATTTATCATTATCTCATATTCGTTCTCGTCAAGATCAAAGTGTAATACCGACTATTAAAAACTTAGTAATAGATGAATTACCTTTAGTACAAGCTGATGGAGAATGGTTAGTAGAGGTTTTAACTAAATTATTAGATAATGCTTGTAAATTTACTGATGGTAGCGGACAAATTACTATACAAGTACAAGAAATAGATGAAGATACTTTACAAATCACCATCGCAGATAATGGTAGAGGTATTGAGCCTGAAAAACTAGATCAAGTATTTGATCGATTTTATCAGGAAGAAGGCGCATTAAGAAGATCTGCTGGAGGTACAGGGTTAGGATTAGCTATTTGTCGGCAAATCGTTAAAAATTGGGGAGGCAAAATCTGGGCTCAATCTGAGGGGAAAAATCTGGGGAGTAAATTCCATTTTACTTTGCCAAAATTTGATGCTTCTTCCATAAATACTAATCGAAATAAAAAAAACTCTCATCTCTCCTCTCAAGAAAGTTTAAAGTAGTTAGTAATTAACGCAAAAAAAATTATTTGTAGGAAAATTCCTAATTCATGTTTACCTTACACGCACCTTTTAAACCTACGGGAGATCAACCAACCGCCATTGCATCTATGGTAAAATCATTGCAATGGGGTAATCGTTTTCAAACTTTACTAGGTGCAACGGGTACGGGGAAAACTTATACTATTGCTTGTACTATTGCAAACCATCAAAAACCAACTTTAGTATTAGCCCATAATAAAACCCTTGCGGCTCAACTTTGTAATGAATTAAGGCAATTTTTTCCTCATAATGCCGTAGAATATTTCGTTAGTTATTACGACTATTACCAACCAGAAGCATATATCGCTGTTACCGATACTTACATCGAGAAAAGTTCATCTATTAATGATGAGATTGATATGTTAAGACATTCTGCCACAAGATCTTTATTTGAAAGAAAAGATGTTATTGTGGTGGCTTCTATTAGTTGTATTTACGGTTTGGGAATGCCCGTTGAATATCTCAAAGCCTCTATTCCTTTACACCTTAACCAAGAATATGATCCTCGTCAACTCCTTCGAGATTTAGTTAATGTGCAATATACTCGCAATGATGTTGATTTGCGTCGTGCTACTTTTAGAATCAAAGGAGATGTCTTAGAAGTTGTCCCAGCCTATGAAGATCGAGTTATACGAGTCGAATTTTTTGGAGATGAAATCGAAGCAATTTCTCTTTTAGACCCTGTTACTGGTCAATTATTACAAGAATTAGAGCAGATTAATATCTATCCTGCCAAGCATTTTGTAACACCACAGGAACGGGTAGAACAAGTGATCGCCGATATTAAAGAAGAATTAGAAGAAAGATTAATAGAGTTTGAAAAACAAGGAAAATTAGTGGAAGCACAAAGATTAAAACAAAAAACTAACTATGATTTAGAGATGTTAAAAGAGGTAGGATATTGTAACGGTGTTGAAAATTATTCTCGTCATTTAACAGGAAGAAAAACAGGAGAATCTCCCGATTGTTTAGTGGATTATTTCCCTGAAGATTGGCTTTTAGTAGTAGATGAATCCCATGTAACTGTACCACAAATTAGAGGAATGTATAACGGAGATCAAGCAAGGAAAAAAGTGTTAATTGATCATGGTTTTCGTTTACCTAGTGCGGCGGATAATCGCCCCTTAAAAGCTGAGGAATTTTGGCAAAAAGTGAAACAATGTATTTTCGTTTCAGCTACTCCTAGTAATTGGGAACTTGAGCAATCAAATAATCAAATTTTTGAGCAAATTATTCGCCCTACAGGCATTTTAGATCCTCAAGTTTTTGTAAGACCTAGCGAGGGACAAATAGATGACTTATTTTCGGAAATAAAAGAGCGAATTAGTAAAAAAGAACGAGTTTTAATTACTACTTTAACGAAGCGAATGTCAGAAGATTTGACGGAATATTTACAAGAACGAGGGATAAATGTACAATATTTACATTCAGAGATTCAATCTATTGAAAGAATTGAAATTTTACAAGGATTAAGAGCAGGAGATTTTGATGTCTTAATTGGAGTAAATTTATTAAGGGAAGGTTTAGACTTACCAGAAGTATCTTTAGTCATTATTTTAGATGCAGATAAAGAGGGTTTTTTAAGATCAGAAAAATCATTAATTCAGACTATGGGAAGGGCAGCACGTCATGTAAATGGACAAGCAATTTTATACGCTGATAACTTCACTCAAAGTATGGAAAAAGCCATCAATGAAACTAATCGTCGTCGAGAAATTCAGCTTAAATATAATCAAGAAAATAACATTATTCCTCAATCTATTATTAAAAAATCTGGTAACTCAATTTTAGAATATTTAGATATATCAAGAAAATTAAATCAACAGGAATTAGAAGAAGTTTCTACTTATTTAGAAGAAATAACTTTAGATAAAATACCTAATTTAATTAAACAATTTGAAGAAGAAATGCAAAAAGCCGCTAAAAACTTAGAGTTTGAAAAAGCGGCTGAATATCGGGATAAAATTAAAAATTTACGCTCGAAGTTATTGAGTTTGTAATTCTGAAAGATAAAGACGCTCTTCACTAGCATCATACTCGAATAATTCCCCATAACGTCCCCAATCTATGGCTGTCGCAAACTGACGTTCAGCTTCTGCTTTTGGGAAGTAATCATCCCATAAATCAAGGAAAAAATCTGCTCTCATTGAACCATTGCGTTTTTCTCGTAAAGTTTGTAGAATACTATTGAAAATTGGCACTCTTTTTAAAACTTGTTGTCGGAAAATATCTTTACTGCGTAATATCGTGGTGGTAGCGAAATCTTCCCCTATATCAGTAAGTTTAATATCACCGTCGGCTACTTCAGCAAAACCTAATAAAACAGCGCCATCGAGAATAGGTAATAAATCATCTACAGCTAATTGTAAACGTTCTGCTAAGATCGGAATATCATCAATGCCGTCTTTTTGTTCTACAATGAGTTCTAATAAACCACTAATTCCTCCTACTCTGACATGGGGTAACGGATAAGTATAGGGAGATTCCGTTATACCGCTTGTAGTGTCACTTGTTATGGTTTTTTGATCTATGACTTCAATTTGGGGATTCGTCATGGCAGTATAGATATAGTTAACCAAGTCTTTAAATTCTTCACTATTGCGATCGCGCGATCTTGGTAAATCCACTTTGACATCTCCCCTAATGATACCCGGATTAGAGCCTAGAATAATGATTCTATCAGCTAAAAATACCGCTTCTTCAATGTTATGAGTTACGATTAAAATACTTTGAGAAGGAAAAGTTTGGGCATTCCAAAGATCATCAATTTCACCCCGTAGGTTTTCCGAAGTCAAGACATCTAAGGCACTAAACGGCTCATCCATAAATAATACTTGAGGTTGCAAAACAAAAGCTCTAGCAAAACCAACTCTTTGTTTCATGCCTCCTGATAACTCTTTAGGGTAAGCACTTTCAAAACCATCTAAACCCACTAAATCAATGGCTTTGAGGGCTTTTCTTCCTCTTTCCGCCCGTTTAACTCCTTGTGCCTCTAATCCTAATTCTACATTTTCTTGAACTGTTAACCAAGGTAAAAGAGCAAAACTCTGAAATACCATTGCGACATCAGAATTTGAACCATGTAAAGGCACACCGTTACTTAAAACTCTACCCTGACTCGGTGGAATTAATCCAGCCATGATTCTCAATAAAGTACTTTTACCGCTACCACTACGCCCTAATAATGCGACAACTTCTCCAGAATTGATGGTTAAATTAATGTCTTTTAAAACAGTAAATTCTCCTTTGCCATCGGGTAAGGGAAAACTTTTCGAGACTTTTTCTACACTAATAAGAGTTTCAGTTTGTGTCATAATTTTGAGATTATTATAGATAATAATAAATGATTTAGTTTTTAACTATTGATTTTTATAAATGATATTTTTCTTCAGCCAATTTATAGAGTTTGCGCCAAAAGAAACGATTTATACCTACCACAAATAAACTCATGATAGCTATACCTAAAGCAATACGAGGCCAATCTCCCGTTTCTGTAGCTTCGGTAATATATGAGCCTAATCCTTCTGCAACTAAGGTATTTGATCCCCAACTAACTACTTCGGCTATAATACTAGCATTCCAAGCACCACCACTAGCGGTAACTCCGCCTGTCACCCAAGCAGAAAAAATACCGGGGATAATCAATTTTTGCCACCGTTGCCACCCTTTTAAGCCTATATCTTTAGACATTTCTCTTAAATCTGTGGGAATACTTTGAGCCCCTGCGATGGAGTTAAAAAGAATATACCATTGTGCGCCTAAAGCCATTAATAAGATACTACCCCAATCAAGACTGATGTTAAAACGGATAAAAAATAAAGTGGCAAAAGGAAAAATAAAGTTAGCAGGAAAAGAGGCTAAAAATTGAACTACGGGTTGTAAAAAGTTGGCTAATTTAGGATTAAAGCCGATGGCTACTCCTATGGGAGTCCAAATTAAGGTGGCAAAAATAAGTAAAAATGTTACTCTGAGTAATGTTAAAAATCCTAATCCTAACACTCGGAAAATTTCTCCTATGCCAACGGTGGAGATAATAAAGTGTAAGATTAAGGCGATTAAAATACCGAGAATTAACCATAAGGTGATGTTATAAATAGTTTCACTGTTACTCGAAACAGTTTTTTTGTCTTGTTTTGAAGGTTTACTTAATGCGGATAAAACTTCATTAACTCTATCGGTGAAAGGAGTTAGACTTTGTGCTACTAAGGTGGGAATTCTAGCGGTAGTTAAAATGTCATAAACCCATGATTCTATTACATTTACCGATGCACTCTGTTCCAATCGAAATTTATCTGACCAAGCAATTAATGGCCGCCAAAAGAATTGATCTACTAGAATAATCATTATAGTCATGGCTACTAATGCCTCTCCTAATGCCATCATATTTTCTTGGGCGATCGCCATAGCTAGATAAGAACCAATACCGGGTAAAGTGTATTCTTGATTTAAAACACTAATAGCCTCACTAGCTGTCACAAAAAACCAACCTCCACCAAAACTCATCATAGCGTTCCAAAGTAATCCAATAGTAGCTGAAGGCACTTCTAGTTTGACAAATTTTTGCCAACCCGATAATTGATATAAAACAGCAGCTTCTTGTAATTCTTTGGGGACAGTTTTTAAAGATTGATAAAAAGAAAAAGTCATATTCCAGACTTGGCTAGTAAAAATAGCGAAAATAGATGCGGCTTCTAATCCTAATAAACTACCCGGGAATAAAGCAATAAAACCTGTAACGGTGATAGACAAAAAACCTAAAACTGGTACAGATTGTAGAATGTCAAGCAGAGGAATCATGATTCTTTCCGCTTTAGCACTATTAGCCGCAATATACCCATATATTAAAGTAAAGACGGTAGAACAAAATAGAGCAATAAACATCCTTAAAGTTGATCTACCAGTATAATAAACTAAGTTTTCTACACCAAGATCTACGGTTGGCAATACATCAGGAGGGCGAAATGTTACTAAAGTTCCCTGCCCTAATTTTGCGATAATGGCTAATAGAACTAATGTACCGAGAATGACAACTATATCCGCCAATCCGAAAGGAAATCTTCGTAATGTTTCAGGAGTAGGAAAAGTTTTCATAAAAATGTGATAAAGATTACACTGAGGGGAATTATATCCCTAGAAATTATACTGCTTAGTTATCAAAAATCGATCCTCTGATTTATCTAACTCAGTAAACCATAAAATCTTACATAAGGATAGGAGATAGGAGATAAAAGGAAACGGGGGGAGATGGGAGATAAAAGGAAACGGGGAGATAGTAGATAGAAATTTACCCTTTGCTTATTGACAGTTTTCATCATCACAAAGATTTACTTCAATCAAAATATGAGATAAATTAGGTATATTTTTGAGTAAATTTTTATAATATTCAGGGGTTTGTGGATTATGAGTCACAAGGGAAATTGTCGCCGAGAAATAGTTTTCACTGATATTCCAAAAATGTAAATCTACAATGCGATTATCAGCATCTGATTCAATAATATTAGCAATTTCTAGTTTGGTTTTTTGATTGACAGTGCCGTCAAGTAACATAGTCGATGTTTCACCAATTAAACCCCATGCCCATTTACCAATAACTAGGGTAGCCACTAATCCCATGACAGAATCCATCCAAAGCCAACCCCATTCTCTGGCACTTAATAAGGCAATAATTGCTAATACCGAGGTTAAAGCATCGGCTAAAACGTGAAAATATGCTGCTTGAAGGTTATGATCATGGTGATCATTATGGTGATCATGATGGTGATGTTCTTGTAATAAAAAAGCACTTGCAATATTGACGATTAACCCTAAAATAGCTACATAAATAGCTTGATTAAACTGTATTTCTTGAGGTTGAAACAAACGAACTATTGACTCAATGCCCGTAATTAAAGCAATTACTGATAATGCGATCGCACTAGCAAAACCGCCTAAAACAGTAACTTTCCCCGTGCCAAAAGTATATTTAGGATTATAGGCATTAATACGAGCATAACGATAGGTTAATACAGTAATACTAAAAGCACCAACATGAGTGGCCATATGCCAACCATCCGCCAATAATGCCATTGAACCAAAAGTAGTTCCAGCAATAATTTCGGCTATCATGGTAATAAAAGTAATTCCCAAGACAATTAAAGTCTTTTTTTCGCCTTGATGTTGATCTTCTATGACAAAATTATGAGAATGTTGCCATTTTTCTAAAGTGTGATAGTGCATCTTTAAAAATTTTAAACTAAAAGTAAAAATCTTTTAGGTAAATTGAGAGTTTTTAATGAATTTATTATAGTATTTACGGTTATTACTTTATTTTATTAATTATAAATTATTAGTCAAAAAATATTTAGTTTTATTATGGATAAAGTTATTTTTCATTTAGCAATTCCTATTAATAATATTGAGAAAGCGAAAATTTTTTATAGTAATATTTTAGGTTCAAAAATAGGTAGAGAAAATCAACACGCTGTTATTTTTGATTTTTATGGACATCAATTAGTCGGACATATTACCACAGAAAATTTAACACCTCCAGCTAATATTTATCCTCGTCATTTTGGTTTAATTTTTACCAATGAATCTGATTGGGATACTTTATTAAAAAGATGCAATTATCATAACTTAGAGTTATATCAAACACCGAAATTAAGGTTTAAAAATGAATTAACCGAACATAAAACCTTTTTTTTACAAGATCCTTTTTATAATATTATTGAATTAAAATTTTATCGTCATTATGAAGCTATTTTTGGTGCTAATCATATTTTATCCATAGGAGATAGATAATTAGTATAAGAGTAAATTATTTGTGAGAATTTTTGCCCTCCTAACCCCTCATTTTGGGGGAATTAACTTATTATTTTCTTAGGATTCAAATAGGATTACTATAGAGATTATTTTCTATATTTAAGCGATAGGCAATAGGCATTTTCCAACCCGTACCAAATGCACGATCTGTTATTTTAAGTACAGGAGGAGCTTGTTTACGTTTAAACTCGGTACGGTTAACTAATTTTATTACTTTTTTAATAGTTTCTAAATTATGCCCGACTTTTTCAATATCATGAATAGATTGATGTTGAGTTATATAACGTTCTAAAATATCATCTAAAATATGATAAGGTGGCAATGAATCTTCATCTTTTTGATTAGGTTTTAATTCTGCACTTGGGGGTTTTATAATAATATTATTCGGGATTATTTCTTCCTTTCTATTAATCCATTTACAAATATTAAATACTTTTGTTTTCGGCACATCTCCAATAACCGCTAATCCTCCATTCATATCTCCATAAAGAGTGCAATATCCCACCGCCATCTCTGATTTATTCCCCGTTGATAATAATAAATGACCAAATTTATTGGCGATCGCCATTAATAAAGTGCCTCTAATTCTTGACTGCAAATTTTCTTCTGCAATGCCAAAATCTGTATTTTTAAACAAGGGATTTAATAATAAATCAAAACTATTCATTGCTTCTTGAATAGAAATTTTTTCACTTTTTATACCTAAATTATTAACTAATTTTTCAGCATCAATAACAGAATGTTGCGAACTGTAAGGAGAAGGCATTAAAACAGCAAAAACATTATCTTTTCCTAAAGCAGAAACGGCGATAGTTGCCACTAAAGCAGAATCAATGCCACCACTTAAACCTAAAATTGCTTGACTAAAACCACATTTTTGAGCATAATCTTTTACTCCTAAAACTAAGGCTTGATATATTTCTTTTTCTTCTGAAGTAATTAAGTTATGAATATAATTAGATGTTAAATCATGATTATTTGTTTCAAAATTTAGATAAGCTAAATCTTCTTGATAAGGTTGACATCTAGTAATTATTTCCTCTTTTTTATTAATAGCACAACTAAAACCATCAAAAATTAAGTCATCATTTCCACCTACTTGATTGACATAAATAATCGGTTTTTTATATTTAGTAACAAGATGTTTTAACATCGCTTCTCTTACTTTTTGTTTTCCCACAATATAAGGAGAAGCAGACAAGTTAATAATTAAATCTATATTCTCATTAACTAATTCTTGAATGGGGTTAATCCCATAACTTTTTTTACCCCAAAATTGCTCATCATTCCATAAATCTTCACAAATTGTTACCCCTATTTTGACATCATTTAAAGTAAAATAATTAACCTCATTTCCTGCACTAAAATAACGATCTTCTTCAAAAACATCATAAGTAGGTAAAAGTCTTTTATTATAAGTTTGTTTAATCTTACCATTATTAATTAAAACCACACTATTATAAAGGGGTTTTTTTCCTTCTTTTTGGGCAAGAGAATTAAAAGTTATTGTACCGATTAAAACATAAATTTCTGGAGGAATTTCTAAAGCTAATCGTTGTAATTTTGTTTCTATGGCATGAATAAAACTATGATTTAAAAGTAAATCCCTAGGAGGATAACCACAAATAGATAATTCAGGAGTTAATAGTAAGTTTGCCCCTTCTTTATTAGCTAATATTGCTTGTTTTTTAATTTTTTTTGCGTTATTTTCTATATCTCCTATGGTAGGATTTAGTTGAGCAATCGCTATTTTCATAGTTATAATTTAGTAAAATTTGACTTAAAAAAGTATCTATATAAAACTTACGCTTTTGCATTTTTAATCCCCAAGTTTAGGGAGAAAAGTCATTGAAATCCCCAGAATTGGGGGTTAGGGGGCGGAGAAAAAGTCATGGAGTTCCCCCAGAATTGGGGGTTAGGGGGCGGAGAAAATATTATTTCTATATAAATCTTCTTTTATAAAGGTACAAAAAAACATAAATTGTGACCATTATCCACCCTACTTAGATTTGACTTAAAATTTCTTGATCAAGAGAAAAATCTATGTCAATTTTATCTCTACCTGATGGTAAATAATCATTTTCAAAAGACTCTTTTAATCCTGACACTAAATCATATTTAGGTTGCCAATTTAACTCTTTTTGAGCTTTAGAAATATCTGTAAAAAAGTGTTGCATTCTAATGGGAAATACTTTTCTTTTACCTAAATTAAGTTTAGCAGGATCATAATATTTGATCTGTATTTCTTCTGGTTTTTTCCCCATTGCTTCTCCACAAGCTAAAGCTAATCCCTTAAAGGTAACATAGCGATCGCCAGAAACGTTATAAATTTGTCCGATGGCGTTACCATTACCTAATACTTTACTCATTGCCATAGCTAAATCTGATACATGCCCAAATTGAGTAATATGTAAACCACCATTAGGGATTAAAATAGGTAAATTACGCACTAAACGATCAAAAAACCACGCTTCTAAATCATTATAATTCCCCGAACCATAAATATAAACAGGGCGAATAGAAGTAAAAGGAATAGCCTGATTTTTGAGATATTCCTCCGTTTCATATTTACCCTTGTGACGACTTTGTGGATCAACGGGATCATTTTCACCATGGGGCATTTGTTCTGATGGTAAATAAACACCAGCCGAACTAACATATATAAAATGAGAGATTTTATCTTTAAATAATTCAACCAAAGGTTGAGTATCGCTTAATTCTCGCCCATTATTGTCGAAAATCGCATCAAATTTTTGTCCTTTTAACTTATCCTTTACTTGAGTTATATCTTGGCGATCGCAGTGAATTTGATTAACACCGTCAACGGGACAAGGTTTATTGCCACGATTAAACAAAACAACTTCATGACCTTGAGCCACTAAAACTTTAGTAAGAGAAACACCAATAAAACGAGTGCCTCCCATGATCAGAATACGCATAAATAAACTATTTTTAAATAAAATTTTGAACTAACTATCAATTATCTATCAATCGTGACTTTTTTCTAGCCTATCTCTTTTCTTATAATAAGGCTATATCAACAGTTTAATTATGACTATGTCAAAAAAACTTTTGATGTTAATTTATTAGGAGATGGTTTATTGGAATTCTTATCAGCTATTCAAAATCAGGTAGAAGTAACTTTAACTCCCATTATTCATTATTCAATCACCGCACTTCCTGTACCTTGAAACATTAACCACGACAGAAAAAAATTCGTCACAAAAATAGCAATCAAAGAAATAACCACCGCTTCAGTAGTCGATCGCCCCACACCTTTAGCACCGCCACTGGTAGTTAAACCCCAATTACAGCCGATAATAGCAATTAAAGCACCAAAAACCATCGATTTAATTACACAAACAACAATATCCCAAGTTTTGAGAAAATTTTTAACAGAATCGAGAAAAATCGAACTAGAAATATCATAAAGAGAATCGGAAATCATCAAACCTGCCGCCATACCTACGGATAATGAGAGAATGCTTAAAACAGGTAACATTAAAGCACAAGCAATGACTCTGGGAGTGACTAAATAGTCAATAGGATCAGTTTTTAAGATATATAAAGCGTCAATTTGTTCTGTTACTTTCATCGTGCCAATTTCCGCAGCAAAAGCACTTCCCACCCTTCCTGCTAATACCACCGCCGTTAAAACTGGGGCTAATTCACGGGTTAAGGCGATGGCCAATACACCTCCCACAGCGCTAGTTGCACCAAAATAGATAAATTCTCTAGCCACTTGAATAGTAAATACCATACCCACAGAGGCTGAAGTAATTAAAGCAATGGGTAATGATGCTGGTCCGACAAAAGCCATTTGCTCTAAGCTATTGAGACGATAGATTTTAGCTTGTAAGATATGTACTAAAATTTGTCCTGTTAAAAATAACCCTGATAGTAACCTTTCAAATACTTTATTCACTTTAAATAGGAGAATAGGAGATAGGAGAATAGGAGATAGGAGATAGGAGTAATTAATTCATAATTCATAATTCATAATTCATCATTCATAATTCATCAAAGATTGTTAATTGTTAATTAATTATTTCCCTTCTACTTTAAAACGTTCTACCGAAGAAATGAGATCTTTTGCAATACCCACAAGATTCTGTAACGAACCTGCAACCCGTTGAGATTCTTGAGAAGTAGCTTGAGCAGTCAATTCAACGGCCTGCATTACTTTGGCTACCCCTCTGGAGTTTTCTCTTTGTTCATCAGTATCGGCTGTAATAGAGCGTACTAAAGCATCAATACGATTCGATACTTGAATAATATCTTCGAGGCTTCGTTTTGCCTGTTCTGATCTTTCCGTAACATCTCGTACTTGCTGGATACCTTCTTCCATAGCCGTCATTACCGATCCTGTTTCCGTTTGAATTTGTAATACGATTTGCTCAATTTCTTGTAAAGATTTAGCCGAACGATCTGCTAACTGTCGAACTTCATCCGCAACGATAGCAAAACCTCTACCAGCTTCTCCTGCCCGTGCTGCCTGAATCGAAGCATTTAACGCCAGAAGGTTAGTACGAGAAGAAATTTGAGAGATAACTGCCACAATGGTAGAAATTTGTTGAGATGCTTCCGCTAATCGTTTTACTTTACGAGTAGTTTCTGATACCGTTTCCCTAATTTGTAAAATACCTGCTACAGTTCTTTCCACCGCATCCCCACCTTTAAGAGCTGTAACACTAGAAGAACGAGCCACTTCTTCCGCTTCCCTAGCGTTTTCTGCAACCCTTTGAATGGAGTCCGTCATCATTTGTACAGAATTAAGAGTTACTGCCAACTCCTCCGCCATTCTCAAGGCATCACTAGACTGATTTCGAGCGAATAGTTCACTATCTGTACTAGCTTTGTTTACTTGAACCGCCGCCTGTTTTACTTGTTTAACAATTTTCCGTAGGTTGGTAATCGTTAAGTTAAAAGCATCGGCCACTGCCCCTAAAACGTCCGCCGTTACTTCCGCTTGTACCGTTAAATCTCCCCTTGCTGCTCCTTCCACGTCATCAAGAAGGCGAATAACTTGACGTTGTAAATCTTCCCTCGCTCTTTCGGTTTCTTCCGCCCGTTTTCTTGCTTCTGTGGTAGTAGTATTGATCATTTTCGCCATTTGGTTAAATCCTGCGGCTAAAGTACCAAATTCATCTTGAGAATAAACCGTTGCTCTAACTTCATAATCACCTTGATAAACCGACTCAAATTGATTTTGTAAATCATTAATATAACGTTTAATATGGTTAGTCATTAAATAGCCCATCCCTACCGTTGTACCTCCTCCTGCTATACCTGCCATTAAACTTAAAAAGAATTTTTGAGCAAAAGGAAGTCCTTGAGAAGGGTTAACAACATTTTCCTTTTGTGCCTTGGGCTTATTTTCTGTAGATTTTGTAGGGGTAGTTTTACCTTGAAAACCACTGACAGTGAATACCACTAAAAACGTAATTAAACCAGTTATTCCACCATGAATTAATTGTTTTCTAAATAAAGGCAAATCAAAATATTTAGCCAGACTTCCTTGAGGAATTTCTACCTCTGGAGACGCATTTAAGGAAGAAGGAGCTGTGGATATATCTGATAGAGAAGATGAAACACTAATATCATCCTCTTCCATATCAATATTTAATTTATCGGTATCAAAACTGAAACTTCCCGTAATTTCATTATCAAAATCATTATCAAAAACACTATCATCAGCATCAATGACATTAGGAAAACTTTTCTCTTGTCGTTGTTCTTTTGTAAAGATACTAGATACAGGCAACTCATCAGCATCAATATCAGGAATATCGTCTAAATCATCAGGTGCAAAAAAGAAATTATCTTCCCCTTCAGATACTAAAGGATCATCATCATTACTCAATTCCGTTTTGAAAGACGAAGGTACTTGAGTTGTCGAAGTTAAAGGTTGTAACTCTGAACTGTAATCTCCAAAATCTTCATCAAAATCACCAAGAAGATTAGCACCTCCTGTTAACATTTGCTCAAAATCACTAAAATGTGGTTCTTCTGATGACACTACAAAAGTCGGAGTACCACTGTCTTGCATTCCATCATCATTAAAATCAGAATCATCATAATTAAAATCAGAATCATCAAAATTCATAGCCAATAAGTCATCAGACATAGGCGGTACATTAGAATTATGATTACTAGGTTTTTTGTAATTATCATCCATACTTGCGGCGGTATGATCATCCTCCTCGTCATCATCAGCAAATAAAGGTTGATCAAATATATGTTCTTTTTCTGAGGAAGAAGATTTTTGTTTCGGTGGAGTATTGGAAAAATCTTTCTGGAAAGGAGTATTTTGTTGTAAAGTGGGATCTTCTATTTCTTCTTCTTCTAAATCATCGGCATCCCAATCAATAGTGTCAAATTGAATGCTACTGGTCCAATTATCATTTGGTTCATCATCATCAATTTCTTCTATATCATCCTCAAAAATCGGTTCTTCTACTTCCGAGGGATAAAAATCTTCTAATTGTTCTTCTTCTTCTATTTGTGTTAAACCTTGATGAGCTATATTAACCAAATCTTGATGATCTGTTAATTCAAGGACTGTTTTATAGGTAGCTTTAGCAATATCATATTTTTCTTGACGTAAACAAATATGACCTTTGAGTAATAAAAGACTAGGTTCGTTAGGGTAATCTTCTATAACTGCTTCAGTAATACGACTAGCTGTTTCTAAATCACCTTCAAGATAAGCTGTTTGAGCCTGTCCAAATCTTTGTTGATAATCGGTTTCTGATGCCATTGTGTCTTCTCCGTCAATTGCTAAATTCTTTATTTAATGTTGGTGATTTATTTATCTAGTTTATGCTACCCAACGAGCAGAGCGAAGAATAGCAATTTGATCTAAAAGTCTCACATAGTGATTTTTTTCATTTACCCATTCTCCTTGAACATAAGGTGCAATATGATCAGGTACATTTTGAGGTATTTGTAAGGTATCCACGTCTAACCACTGCATAGCCCCTAAACTTTCTACCGCTAATGCTAAAATGGTTTCTTGTTCTTCTATGGCAATAACAGGTATTTCTGTTTTGTCCGTATTTAACATATTAGGATAACCCAAAAACTGCCCTAAGTCAGCTACCCAAATAATTTCTCCTCGAAGATTAATTGTGCCTAGTAGTAAAGGAGAAGCATTGGGAATCGGCGTAATTCTTTCAGGTTCTTGTTGCATTACCTCTCTGATCCCCGCCGCAGGTAGAGCAAACTCATCTCCTGAAGGCAAAACAAAAAGTAGATGTAGCTCACCTTCAGGGGCTTCTACTCCTTGATCTTCTAAGGCTAGAGGAATTTGAGCATTATTCATTGATTCTGAATAGTTTTGATTCTCAGCCATTTTCTCTTTTACTGTATGATTGATTTTTGGTGAGCATAATTAATTATTAAAGAAAGAAATATCATGACTAAATTTTCAATATTTTTTGACACTATTTAAAATGTCACTAAGATAAATAATAAAGGAATTTTCCCCAACAAAAATATAAATTTCTGATCTTGATCCAAAAATACTCTTTCATTATCACTTAATCTCATCATTCCATAAATTTACTTACCTATTTATTTTAACTTTATCTTTTCAACAATTGTTTAATGGTAGCAATTAGTTCTTTTGGTTGAAAAGGTTTTGCAATATAAGCATCAGCTCCTTGTTTCATACCCCAATAGCGATCAAAATCTTCTCCTTTTGAAGAACAAATTAACACAGGTACATTTTTTGTTTTTGGATTTGATTTAATATTACGACAAACTTCATAACCGTTCATTTTAGGCATAACTATATCTAATACCACAAGATCTGGACTAATGGTTGGTAATATTTCTAATGCTTCAACTCCGTCAACGGCCACCTCTACTTTTAATCCTTGTTTTATTAATAACTCACTAATCATTTTTCTCGTCGATAGACTATCTTCGACAAGCAACACTGTACTCATAATTATTACTATACTTATGCTTTTACCATAATTGTATATGCTGATTGACAATCTCTGATTTCTATCAAAAAAAATCAAGGAATAGAGGAGTAAAAATCTAATAAAACCTCAGTGCACCATAAAATTTTAGTGGAATAGGGAGATAGGAGATAGTAAGAAGAATTGATTTAAACTTATGATAAATTCATTTTTTACTATTATTTACCTTTATTTAATTATTTTCCGTACCTAAAATTTGAACACTTATTACGAACTAGCACTTATTCTAAAAGGTTTTTAATCTCGAACTCAGGTTTTATTATTATCAATTTTTAAATCCTAGTTTAGAAAACTATCTAAAAAATTTGACTTTTTACTAACGAAATAAGCTAGTAATTGCTCTACCAGTATTTTGTATTTTTAAAGCATCCATAGCCGCCGTAGGTTCATAACCACAATGTACCATACAATCAGCACATTTAGGATTACCACTTTTTTGACCGTAATTATCCCAATCAGTGTTATCTAATAATTCTTGATAACTTTGATAATAGCCTTCATTGAGCAGATAACAAGGTTTTTGCCATCCTAAAACGCTATAACTAGGACTTCCCCACGGAGTACATTCATAATCTTTTTCTCCCATTAAAAAATCTAAAAACAGAGGATTATGATTAAAATTCCAGTTTTTCTGGTTATTTTTCCAAGGATTTAAGATTTTTCTGAATAATTCTTTTGTTTGCTCTCGTTTTAAGAAGTGTTCTTGATCTGGAGCCCAATCATAACTATAACCGGGGGAAATCATCATTCCATCGGTATTAAGGGTTTCCAGAAAATCGAAAAATTCTTGCATTTCTTGAGGATTTGTCCCTTCAAATACAGTGGTATTGGTAGTTACTCGAAATCCTTGAGCTTTGGCGGTTTTAATGGCTTTAACGGCTGTATCAAAAACTCCTTCACGGTTAACACAATGATCATGGGTGTCTTTTAAACCGTCAAGATGTACACTAAAAGTTAGGTAAGGGGAAGGTTCAAATAAGTGTAATTTTTCTTCTAATAAAATGCCGTTTGTACATAGATAAATGAATTTATTTCTTGCTACTAAACCCTTGACAATTTCGTCCATTTGTGGGTGTAATAAAGGTTCACCTCCGGGGATGGAAACAACGGGAGCACCGCATTCTTCTACTGCTTTAAAGCAATCTTCAGGGCTCAAATATTGTTTAAGAATTTCGAGGGGATGTTGAATTTTACCACAACCCGGACAAGCTAAATTACACCTAAATAATGGTTCTAACATTAACACTAACGGAAAACGTTTTTTCCCTTGTAATTTTTGCTTTAATATATATGTTCCGACGGCCATCGCCTGTTGTAATTGTACTGCCATTTATTTTATAAGTAATGAGGAATACTGTAGAGGTGAATTGGTTTCACCCTCTTAATAGGAATTAGAAAGGAAATGGGGAGTTGTCAATGATCATGCTTGGTTTTAATAGCTTTTTGATTCTGATTCTCCGTGGTAATAAATCCTAATTACTAATCCCCTAGCGTTTAGGTGAAAAATTAGGGTTGGTAATGAGGGAGGCGTTGAATTTTTGCGCCTAAACCTTGTAATTTTTGCTCTAAATTTTCATAACCACGATCAAGATGCTGTAAACCTTGTACGATAGTCTTACCATCAGCCGCTAAACCTGCGATCACAAGGGCAGCAGAAGCTCTTAAATCCGTTGCCATAACAGGCGCACCTGATAACATCGGTACACCGCAAACAAGGGCAGAATTACCTTTAACTTTAATATTAGCTCCTAGTCGTTTCAATTCAGCTACATGACGTAAGCGATTTTCAAACACGGTTTCGGTAACTAAACTATTACCCTCACTAATGGTTAAAAGTGCCATAAATTGTGCTTGCATATCTGTGGGAAAACCCGGATGTGGTAAAGTTTCAACGTCACTAGCTTTCAATGCACCCGGAATTGTGCGTAAGGTAGTTTCATCTTCTCTTAATACTCGACAACCAATTTCCTCTAATTTGGCAATAGCGGGAATAAGGTGATCATAATTGATCGAGGTAACTAAAATTTCTGAATGGGTAATAGCTCCAGCGACAAGAAAAGTACCAGCTTCAATGCGATCAGGTATAATTTCATAATCAGTACTGTGTAATCGTGAAACACCTTGAATTATGATAGTGTCCGTACCAGCTCCAGTAATTTTTGCTCCCATACTATTACAGAAGTTAGCTAAATCAACAATTTCTGGCTCTTTAGCAGCATTTTTTATGACAGTTTCACCCTCGGCGAGGGTAGCCGCCATAATGATGGTTTCTGTAGCACCAACACTGGGATAATCAAGGAAAATATTTGCTCCTTTCAAACGCCCACTACTACCTTTTACGGAAGCATTAACTACACCATGTTCTATAATTACATTTGCTCCCATAGCCTGTAATCCTCTTACATGAAGCTCTACGGGACGTGAACCGATAGCACAACCGCCGGGTAAAGGAACTTGTGCTACACCTAATCGGGTTAAAATAGGACCAATTACAAAGAAACTAGCTCGTAATTGAGATACTAAATCATAGGGAGCTTTTACTGCCTTTAAATCACGGGGATTAAATTCCCAAGTTGAACCCGTTTTTTTGATTTTAACCCCAAGGGAGGCTAAAACTTGCCCCATAGTGTTAATATCTGCAAGACAGGGCATATTAGATAAACGACAATCATCACCACAAAGTAATGTACCTGCCATGATAGCTAAAGCGGAGTTTTTCGCACCACTTATTTTTACTTCACCGTTGAGGGAATGTCTGCCAATAATTTCTAATGCTGGTTGAGGAGTGGAGTTAGAAATGATGTTATTAGATATGAGAGTTTCTGTAGAAGTATTTATAATTTTGTCCTCCTTTTTTAATCCTTTTAATATAAACTTTTGTCACAATTTCGTCTTGATTCTACCTGATAAATCACCTTTTGTTACATTTTTCTCAGAATATTTCTCTCATACTCGATTGATTGATTAGTAAAAAATTGAAATAGACTGTAATTATTTTTTGTTAATTATCATCTAACCATTGTTGTAAAATTATAGCGGCTGCTCGTTTATCGATTAAGCCTTTATTATAGTGAGAAAATTTTTTACTCTCTCGAAGTTGCTCTTCTGCTTCAATAGAAGTAAGTCTTTCATCAACAAAATCTAAGGGTAAACCTAAAGCGTTACTTAATCTTTTGGCATATTTCATCACCTGTTTTGCCTGAAATCCCATTTCTCCATTCATAGTGTAAGGCATTCCTACTACTAATAAAGTGGCTTCTCTTTCGTTGACTATTTGACGGAAAACTTCTACATCATTTTTAAAGGAAGTACGAGTAACGGTAGTTAATTCCGTAGCTAATAATCCTAAACCGTCACAACCAGCGACTCCAACTCTTCTTAAGCCGACATCTAATCCTAATACTGCTATTCTTTTCATTAATAATTTTGGTTACTTCCACTAAATATAATAAACTTCTCTAAAGAAGTCAGGCAAGAGGTAAAAAGTAAAAGAATAGATGTTTTAGGATTTATGAGGAGAAATAATCAATTAGAAACTTATATTTTGAGAGAAGTATAATAGGATGTAAAAATAATTCTTTTTCTAGTTTAAATTTAATGACTACTATGAATAATCTCTAGTTGTGGTAATCCCCAACAACTATAACCCATATCTTTTGCCATCATTGCTAATCCTTCTGTTTCGATATAATGTTTATAACTAAAACTGGGAAAATTCAGCCCTTCCCTGTGAATTTCTGCTTTAATTAGTAACATTGTGCCTCCTACTCCATCTACTTCTATAATTTCATATTGTCTCAAATCTTCAAGATAAAGTCGCCCTTCTCCTTTTGGAGGTTGTATAATGTTGTCAACCAAATACACACTCCAATCTTTGTTAATGGCATCTGATTTAATTTTAAAGGTATTAAGATCATAAGTTCTACCATTTTTCTCAAATACACAATTAGGTACAATAATATCCTTCCCTGTTTCTAAAAATTTTTCAATAATATCAAAAGGGTAATGTTTGACATCTACATCTATCCATAGTACCCAATCTTCTTCTTTAAGAGCTTGATGACATAAAATATTCCGACTTTTTGCCATAATGGCTCGTCTTTGATATTGAATACTAACATCCCAACGGGGTTTTCTCAGATAGTAATTAAAATGTCGTTGATAAAGATGTACTTTTCTGAATTCCTTCTCCAGTTTTGAGATATAATCTTGTAAATAGGAAAATGTGCGATCGCAACTATCACTCTCCAGAAATCCCAAAGAAATTCTATCATGAGGGTAACTAAGAGTAAAAAGATTATCCATATATTGAGGTAAAAATTTTTCTCCATCTTTAACAGGAGTAAGAATTAATATCTTGGGTAAATCATTGTAATTTAAGGAAATACGCTCAATTTTATTATTAATAGCCTTTTCTACACTATCAATGGCTATTTTTTCTTTTAAACTTGATTTAACAAGAGATTTTGGCTGAAATTGATTGACTATTTTTCTAATAAAATTCATAGGTATCATTAATATTGTTATCTTAGTTGATTAGTCTTGTTCAAAATCTTCTGCTTGATCACAACTGTAAATATTTCCATGTAACCCTTCAATACCTATATGCTGAATCACAGAGGGTTTAGTCGATAATAATACTGATGTTTTAGGAATAGTAGGGGCGGTTTCCTTGAGACAACGCACTTTATCCGTTGTTTGTAATTCCCAGTTATAAAACTGATCAATCATGGTATGGTCCCAAGAGTAAGCAATACTATGATTTTCTAGTGCATTTCTAAAATATTTGTAATACAGGGACGTGTGAAGAAACATATTAACACCGCCGATGGTTTGTTTTACTACATAATCATCCTTTTCCCATAATGTTTGATGATTACTGGTATTAAATCCTGTTATAATTATTTGACGATCGCCATGAAGGTTGCTATATTTAATATATAAATTTTGAAGACTATCAAGCCATTGGGGTTTAACCAACACATCAGAATCTAAATTACATAAAAAATCACAATGATTAACTAAAAAATCCCAACCCCGTTTTAAACTATCTCCTATACCCTTATTTTGAGACTTAAAAATTTTAAAGACGGGAATATTTTCCATCATAAAACTGTTAATTAAATTGATAGTTATTTCATTATCACTATGATCGTCAACTAGATAAATTATACTGTTATTAATCTTGCTTTTTTTTACACTATCCAAAGTTAATTCTAAATATTGAGGACGATTATAACAACTAATAACAATACCCACAGAATACCATTTTTCTTTTAACCAATTTTCCCCTTTAATCTCAGTTTCGTTTTCTTTCAAGTTAATAATTATTCCTCGACTTTCTTGAGCATCTAAATTTAGTTTTTTTTGACCAAAAATATTTACATTCTCTTGTTTCTCAAGGCATTTTAGATCATTCTCACTTATAATAAATCTTTTTTGTAATTCTCTCAACATTTCTTCATAATAAATAGGATTAAAATTTTCACTGTTATTATTCCAATATTGAGAATATTCTAATTTTTTATCTCTTGAGATAACATCAACATATAATTGAGGTTGATCTAATAATGCTATGGGATATTTTTGTAAAAGATTTACCACTAAAGCACTATCATTAGTTATGTATTTTATGGGATCATCAGCTAATAAAGATTTAGCACAAAGTAAAGAATTATGCCAAATTCTACGGGGTGAAATAGCAAAAGATTTTTCTGATATTAACCAAAAAAAACAACGCTCTAATAAACAAGCTAAAGTATCTAATTTTTCTATTCCTATCATTTGTCGTTTTAACCTCATTGCATCAGCTAAATGACAATCATCCCATTGACAAATATAATCTCCCGATACTTTTTCCCAAGCGATATTTTGTAAATCATCAAAGGTGTAATTATTATTAATTAAATTGAGATAAATAATTTGAGAATGGTTAATTTTTTTTATATAAATTGGTAGTTGTTTATCGGCTAAATTATCAATAATTATTAATTCTTTATTGGGATAATTTTGGTTAATAAAACAATTAATTGATGCTTCCACTATAGGAAAACTACTTTTTCTAATTAATATACAAGATATAAGAGGATAATTTTTATTATTATCAATAATATCTCGATAAAAATAATGGTGAATTCCTGAATTAGGGACAACTTTACCTTGATGCACTAAAGAAGCATGAAAAACCCTTGAAGATTTGGCCCCATTAATGGCTTGAAAACGAGGGAAAAACTTACCATAATAAAAACGTAAATTACTTTTAAATTTATCCAGATTTACTAACATTTTTCAGACTAGATTAAGTGATTTTTGATAAGCTGAAATAGTTTCTTGTACTGATTTTGCCCAACTGAATTTCTCAGCTTGTTGTTTTGATTTTAGCGATAAATTTTGTCTCCAATCAGTATCATTATAAATTTTGAGCATATTGTCACAAAGTGCATCAACATCGGTAGGATTAAGCATTATCCCTGCATCTCCTACTACTTCAGCTAAAGAAGAAGTATTAGAAGTTATAACAGGAACTCCACATTGCATTGCTTCTAAGGGAGGTAAACCAAAACCTTCATAGAAAGAAGGATAAACAAATAATAATGCACCACTGTAAATCACTGCTATATCTTCATCAGGAATATAACCAGTCACAATAATTCGCTTTTGAAGATAACTATTCTCAGAAATAGTCTTAAAAATGTTGTCATAATTCCAACCCTTATTACCTACTAAAACTAAATATAAATCATCAATTTTTTCTTGTTTAATTAATTTCGCAAAACAACGAATTGTATGTTCAATATTTTTTCTCGGTTCTAATGTACTTAAACTTAAAATATAAGGTGCAGATGGGATGCTATATTTTTGTTGAGTTATAGCTATTTTTTCTTCATCTAAACAAGGGGTAAAAAGTTTACTTGCGGCAGGATAAATTACTAATACCTTATCTTGATCAATTTTTTCTCGAAGATAATTACATAAGTCATTTTTAGTCGAATTGGATACACATAAAATCCAAGTATCTTCATCGATGCTATCTAGTGACTCTTTCAGATTAAAATTGCTATCAAACTTTAATGATTGACCATTTATTCCTAGAAAATGTGGGTATAAAAAAGGAATTATATCATGTACAGTTATAAACTTAATAATATTCTTATTATTTTTAATAACTTGAGGAAAACCGTGATAAAAAGAATGATAAATATTGACTGATTTTAAGTCATTGGTATCTAAACAATTAAAATTATAATCGAGTAATTTTAAAAGACTATAAGGCAAAAATCTATCTTCAAACAAACCAAATTTGTGAACTATATTCATGACTTTTTTTCCTAATTGATACAGATTTCGCCGATAGTTTGTTTTTGTTGTTTGACTCACAAATAATATAGGATAAAAATCACGATTAGATTCTAAGTAATCTAATGATTTTATCCAAGTTTCAAAAGATAAACTACTACAAAATTTTAAGTTATAATTATGCTCAATTTTTATTTGACGGAGAAAACTTTCTGCCACTCGAAAAAGTCCAGATTTTGACCCATAATGGCCTATTCCTAACAAAGATATATCATATAGAATTTCCATAATGACTGATTAAATATTTTTAGATAAGTTAATAAACAATTCTTTCTATTAGATTATCTGTTCGAGATGAATATTTACCTTTATGAAAAGCACATCGGCGAGAAAAATATTGAAATTTATAACGGTACTTAAACAAAACGATAAAAGAAATTAGGTTATAATTTTTGTATTATAACGTTTTTAGGTCAAAATGAAAGAAACAACATCTTCATCAATGCCACCATGTTTTAATCGCTGGTGTCAAAAAATAGATCCAGT